>JBGPMX010000760.1:0-2834 GCA_041487215.1 Planctomycetia bacterium
GCCGGAACCCGTCGAGCCCGCGACGGGGCCGAGCGCATCGCTGCGTCCCCCAAGGGGGACGGGGGCCGGCTCGTCGGCCGGGCGTCCGTCGGTGTGTCTCCTTCTGGCCTTCGCGCCCATGCGTTCGATGACAATCCAGGCCAGCATTACCCACGCCATGAGAAGCGTCTCGCACGCCACGTGGCTCGCCGACTCCGCCACGGTCCCGTTGGTGGCGACGAGCAGAGCGGCGGCGCCGCCGACCAGGCCGCCGCCGCGCCGCGCGGCCGCCCACCCGGCGAGCAGGACGACGACCGCGCCCAGGGCGAGCGACAGGCTCTTTCCCGTCTCAAACGAGGGCCGCACCGCCAGCAGGGCGGGGTACAGCGGGTGCCGGTTCGCGGCCGCCGGATCGTTCAGCTCGTAGGTGCCCGCCCAGAGCCGGTGCCAGAGTGCGGGGAGCCCGCCCGCGCCGCGGATCTGGCGCGCCGCGCGCAGGTAATCCTCCTGATCATAGAGCGCCATGTCGTTCGCCGCGGCGTAGCGCAGCGCGATGGCCCCGTAGGCAGCCACGGCCATGAGCAGCAAGGCGATTGCCTGCGCTCGTGTCCCGCGCGGCACCGGGCGAGCGAAGGGAGCGGTCTCATGCGTTGCCCAGTCGCTCAGCCGGTCGAGGAGCGAAGCGGGCAGGACGACGACGACCAGGGAGCCGGCGGCCACGAGCGCCGCCAGCACCACCGCGGCCGCGGCCGGGAGCGAGTAAGGGCCGACGACCGGCCGGGCGCTGTGGTGCGTGGCCAGCAGGACCGCGACCGCCGCCGACAGCGCAAGCGACGCCAGCGCGGTTGCTCGCCACATCAAGAGCCGGCGTGGCTCGGTCATGAAGGAAGCAAAAGAAGGGAAACGCGATGTCGCGGCCGCTCAGCTCGCAGGCGCAGCCTTCAGTGCCGCCGCCGCCGACTGGGCATCGCTCAGGATGTCAAACGGCGCCGTGAAGAGTCGGGTCGTGTGGAATACCTCGGCGACGTAGGAGTGCACGCCGCACATCTTGAACTCACCGCCGAGCTTCTGCAGCCGCTTGCGCAGCGAGATCAGCACGCGCAGCCCCGTACTGGCCATGAAGTGCACGGAACTCAGGTCGAGCACCAGGCGGCTCGTGCCGCTCTTGTCCAGGTAATCGTCGAGCTCCTGCTCAACCCTGGAGATCACGGTGTCCGTGCGCAGCTCCGTGCACAGGATCGAAACGACCGGGACTCCCTCCTGGTCGTCGGTGCGGATCAGCTGGTAGAGCGGCGCGCTCATCGATCGTTCCTATTCCGCCGGTTCAATGACCGAGGACATCGAGCCCTGCGAACGCAAAAGGCGTGCGTCTTTTCCGTACGCGTGGATCTGGTCGCGTTTCAGCTCGGCGCGCTCCTTGGTCGTGGTGTCCACGATGACACGACCCGTGGAGTCGACCTCTTTGGCCAGCTGGAATCCCCTCTCCTTGGGATGCCCGAACAGCACCTGGAGCATCTCGATGACGTACTCGTACGTGTGATCGTCGTCGTTCAGCAAGACCACGTGGTACGGGGGCTGCCGGCGCTGGTCGTGCTTGGACTGCGGGCTCGGCGCGGGCCGCGTCGTCACGACCGTGGTGGCATCGGTACTCATAGCACGTCACTCCCGATTGGCGCTCGACAGGGACTATTGTAGCGAACTGCCGCGCGGCTTGGAATGCGGTGCTCGGGATGACGGCTGTGCGGATCCGCGCGGCGCGTCTTGCATCGCGGCCGCGGGCGCTGCATATTCTGCGGCCTGGCCAACCTGTTGGGGAGATGTGCAGTGAAATTCTTCGAGATGACGTGGCCCGAGATGCGCGGCGTCGATCGGACCGGGACAGTGGTGCTGGCGCCGATCGCGGCGTGCGAGCAGCACAGCCGCCATCTTCCCGCCTTCACGGATTCGATTCTCTGCGGGGCGGTGGCCGACGGCGTGGAGAAGAAGCTGCCGCGCCGCGTGCTCGAGCTGCCGCTCCAGTGGCTCGGCGCGAGCGATCACCACCTGCCCTTCGGCGCCACGCTGTCCGCCACCCTGGACACGCACATTCGCATGCTGTGCGAGCCGCTGGTCGGGCTCATCGCCGATGGCTTCCGTCGCATCCTGCTGCTCAACGGGCACGGTGGCAACATTGACACGATGCACGTGGCGTTGCGGCGGCTCCAGTCGGACTACAAGGATGTCCTACTCACCGGAGCCTCCTACTGGGAGCTGGCCGAGCCGGAGATCGCGGCGCTGTGCGAGGGGCCGCGCAAGAGCGTGGGCCACGCCTGCGAGGTCGAGACATCCATGGTGATGGCGCTGCGGCCCGATCTGGTGCGTAAGGGCGAGATCCGGGACGACATGGAGCGCGTGCCCGACGCGTTGCGCGGGCTTTTCATTGCGAAAGACATGGGGCAGCGTACGCACCACGGCGCGGTCGGCTATCCCGAGCGCGCCACGGCCGAGAAGGGGCGCAAGCTGGTCGAGGCCATCGTCGCGCGCGTGGCCGAAGTGGTCGAAGGCGTGGCAGCGGACCCGCTGCCGTACGCGCGGCGCGGCGCGGAAGATTGAGCCCGCTAACCGGTAATGGCTCCCTGGGCCGAAGCCCGAGCCGCTTACCGAGTCGGGTCCGGGGGGCTCGTTTTCTTCTCGGTCGTTTCCTTTGGGGGGGCCGCCGCCGGGTCGCCCGCGGCCGCTGGCTTCTCGGCTTCCCCTTCCTGCTTCGGCGTGTCGTCTCCCTGACTGGGCTCGTCGGGGGGAGGCGGCAGTTCCTCGCCCGTGATCCGGTTCAGGTAGAACGCGATCGCCGGGCGGAAGACCGATCGCTCCTGAAC
>JBGPMX010000761.1:0-2827 GCA_041487215.1 Planctomycetia bacterium
CACCGAGATCCTTCGCTTGCTCGTTCCTCGCTTGGCTCAGGATGACACCCTACCTGAACCCTGAACCCTGAACCCTGATCTCCAAGCTTTCTCCCGGGGGCGAGCGGGCCGCACCAGGAACAGGAAAGAGCGCGAGCAGCGACGTAGCGGCCGCCCCTTCCGCGAAACCCGGCTTTTCACTCAAGCCGCGCACATCCGCTCCGGGCCCGTGCACCCGCACGGCGCGCACGGTCGATGCGGCCTGACGCTTCCCCGTTACAATTCGGCATCGATTCGGTTCGCGGCAGTCGATAAGACGGGGTGAAGGTCCCGCCGAATCGCCGGGTGATCCAACGCGATCGCCACGGTCCCCGCCGCGGAGTTCAAGCGATGCAACGTGACGTCAAAATCGGCCTCGTTCTGGGCGTCCTTCTTGTCGCCGTCGTCGCCGTGGTGTTCTTTCGCCGCGATGACGCCGAGCGGGACAAGTTTGCCAAGCTGCTGCCCGGTCCGGAGGCGGTGGCGAACCGGGCGCGCGACGCGCTCGGCCGCTCGCCGACGGATCCTTACCCGGTGAGCCCGGAATACCTGCGAGGTCCCTGGCAGGGCCCGGCGGCTGCGCCGGCCGGTGATGCGGCCGCGAAGGTGGCGCGCGCCAATCCGCCCCGTACGCCGGCGGCCGAGCCCGCCGCCCAAGCCCGGCCCAAGGCCGCTGCCGCCCCCGCCCCCGCGAACAACGCAACTCCGGCAGCGCCCGAGTATCGCGCACCGCAGCAACCGTCGCCGCACCGCGAGAAATCGGGCCCCGTCACCAGCCTCACCCAGCCGGTGCCGGGCGGTTCCGCTGGGGTCCGCACCTACACCATCAAGGACTACGACACGCTGAGCGAGATCGCGGCGCGCGAGATGGGGCAGGCCTCGTCCTGGCCTGAGCTCTACGATGCGAACCAAAAGGTGCTGCGCGACCCCGACCACCTGCCGGTCGGCCAGGTGATCCGGATCCCGGATGCTCGCGCGCAACTCGCGGCATCGCCGGCCGCCGCGGCGGCTCCCGCTGCCGCCCCCGCCAAACGCCCCGCCCATACCGGGCGGACGTACGAAGTGCGCGAAGGGGACACACTCACGGCCATCGCGCGCGAGTGCTACCACAAGGAGTCCAGGGCGCTTATACGGGCCATCTTCGAGGCCAATCGCGACCAGCTGATCAGCGAACACGACCTGCGCGAGGGCATGATTCTGCGGTTGCCGGACTAGGCTCGAGGGATTTGGCAGGTGTTTCACCACCACAAATCAGCTCACTATCCCTGCCGGCTTTTTTGCCTCTTCCGTTGCATGTGATATATTTGGGTACCATTCTCTTCCCGTCCTTTCGTTCCCATTGAATCGCCGTCTCAGTCGCCAGTTCCGGTCCATTCGGGCCTCAAGGAACTAAGGAACTAAGCAACGATCTGTGTTGGATCGGGCGGCGCGCCGCGCCGGCTCGCGTCTCCGACAAGACCACCGGAACCCCGCATCTCCGCCCGTGGGTTCTGGTTTGCCCTCTTCGGAGCGACACCAGTCGATGGGCAAGATCTTCGTGCAAACGAGCGATGCCGTGCCGGCGTGCGCCCCGGCGGGGGCTGCGCAGGCCGGCACGAGCGGCGAGTTGGTGCGGCGGCAATTGGAGGAGTGGTGCAGCGACCAGCTTCCACAGTTCCTTGTCGGCGCGCGAGCCGTCACCCGCCTACTGCACGACCTCAACGGTCTCACCCATTTCACGCTCGACCTCGCCCTGCGCGAGCTGCGCTCCGTGCGGGGAAGCCTGATGCTGGTGGATCGCCAGCGGGTATTGCGCATCGAGGCGGCGCGCGGCCTGCCGGATTGGGTCGTCGAGAGCACGGCGTTGCGTGCCGGCGAAGGGGTCGCCGGTCAGGTCCTGCTCTGCCGCAAGCCACTGCTGATCGAGACCGTGCGCGAGGCGCCGCCCGAGCTCATGGGAGCCGGCGAGTATCGCTCGGACAGCTACCTGTCGGTGCCGCTGGCCACGGAGCGCGACGTGCTTGGCGTGTTGAACGTGACGGAGCCGATGCAGGGGCGTTTCCGGCAGAGCGATCTCGAGCGCCTCGTCGCGATCGTGGACTGTCTGGGCGGTGTGCTCGACCGCGCCCTGCGTTATCGCGAGGCCGAAGAGCTCGCCATCCGTGATGACCTCACCGGACTGTATAACCGCCGCTACCTGCTGGAATTCCTCGACGCTATTCTCGAGCGCGCACGCGACGAGAACTTTCCGGTCACGCTGGTGCTGTTCGATCTCGATCACTTCAAACGCTACAACGACCGCTACGGCCACCCGGCGGGCGACCAGGTGCTGCGCGAGGTGGCGGCGCTCATGCGCTGGAACTTCCGGACGCACGACGTGATCTGCCGGCTCGGCGGCGAAGAGTTCGTCGTCGTGCTCTGGGACGGGCGGGGCGAGAAGCCGGGCGGCGCTTCCCCGGACGATCCGCACCACGCGCTGCGCTACGCCGAACGGCTGCGCTGCGCCACGATGCGGCACCGCTTCCGCGCCGTCGGGGGCGAGGGCATCACGCTCAGCGGCGGCCTGGCCACGTTCCCGCGCGACGCGACGAACGGGGAGGAGCTGGTGGAGCGGGCGGACGATGCGCTGTACCAGGCCAAACGCAACGGCCGGAACCGCGTCTACCTCTGCGGCCGCTACCTCGCCTCGTGAGCACGCTTCTCTTCTCCCACCTACTGCCGCTTCTCGTTCACAACTTCCGCATTTGCGGTCCCCTCGCCCCCGCGCTCCTGGACCGTGCGGGGGAGAGGGCAGGGTGAGGGGGGATTCCTTACAGCCGGATACAACCGG
>JBGPMX010000762.1:0-2827 GCA_041487215.1 Planctomycetia bacterium
CCCGGTAGTGGGATGTTTAACCCCTATCCCGATCGTAACCAAAGCGTAGCACGATCGGGCTGGGCGCCTGAGGTGATGCACGGCCTGTTCGCATCTGGCGCGCACGCCCCTGGCGTAAGTGTAGGCGGGTCTCTCCGAGACCCGCTTCAGCGTTTCGGAGAAACGCTGCTACACTGAGGCCCTTCGCAAAGCCTCAGGGCGTGCCACCCAAATCAGGACACTACCCACGATCGGGGGGGCGCCGGACGTGACGCATGGCGCTCGGGGTTGAATTGTTGGCCGGGTGACCCGGCGGGCTCCAGATGTTCAACCCCAACGGCGACGCTTGATGGGAATCCAAAATCCAACATCGGTCGGCGGCCCTGCCGCACGCCTCACCACGCCGCTACCACGGCTTGAGCTTCCAGCCCAGCACGAAACCGATCGAGAAACACCAGAGCCCCGCGGCGGTCGGGTTCTCACGCGCGTATTCTTTCCAGTAATGCCACAGGTTCTTGGTCATTGACTCGGCCAGCTCGTTCCACGAGCTCGCCTGGCCGGTCGGCTGTGTATGGATGGACTCGGGCGTGTAGATCATCGCTGTGTTCTCCCGTGCCTAGCGGACACAAACGAGCACGTCAGCACGAACCCGGCGGGACGAACTCGCCACGCTCGACCAGCACCCCCTTTACCCACTGCAGGTTCTTCACGAACTCCTCGCGCGAACGCTGAAATGCCTCGAAACTGTGCCGAAGCTGGGTGGTCGCCACGAAGGCGATGACGGCGGCCAGCCCTGCGGCGCCCACCCCGGTGAGCAGGAACGCCAGCCACGTGCTCAGACCCGCATCGACCAGCAGGTAAGCCACGCCCATCAGGATGACCGGGAGTGCGGCGAGCATCAGCGCCAGCCCGGCGCCGAGCTTGACACACGACCGCATCGCTTTCGACGCCGTGTCCCGCAAATCCACAGCAGCGAGCTTCGCCTGCAGCTCGGCGAGCGTCGCGATGTCGTGGGCCAGATCGGCCACGCTGTGAACCACGGCCTTGGACGGGTTGCGCCGGCCGTTGCCACCGGTCATCGTCGTTTGATCAGCCATCCCAGGAAAACTCCTAAGCCAATCCCTGCCCCCAGCGCCGTGGCTGGTTGTTCCGCCACGAATCGCTTGAACCGCTCGGCGCCGCTCGCCAGGGTATCCCGCGCGAAGCTGGCGTACTCTTGCGCCTTGTGCTTCACCTGCTCCGCCGGACTGCCCAGGTCACAACCCTGCAGACGATTGATCATGGTAGGTCACCCTCAAGCCCTAGCCACCGATCCCCGGCTCGCGAAAATCACCGCGATAAGCCGCCCCGTCCCCCGTGCCGCGCGATGTGCTCGGCGCGCCCGCGAGCGACTTTTTGACGTACTGAATCGCATAGGCCTCGGCGGCCCCAAGCGCCGTCCTGGCCAGCAGCTGGAAAACGCGCGCGACCGGGCCGCCCTGCTTCTCACGCGTGAGCGACTTCACAAGGACATCGATCTTCGAGAGGTCGTGCGAGCTGAGGCCGTTCGTCAGGAGTTTGTACCGCCGCGGAACGACCAGGTACCCCACGGCGACGGCGACGCCCAGCGCCGCCCAGGGGTAAAGCCGGACGTATTGCCGCCAGTCCGTCATGGCGTTGACATTCGCCGCCATCCCCTTCATCTCGCGACGCAGGTCGCGGCGGATCTCGCCCATCCGGCGACGGATCTCGTCGGCATTGTTCGGCAAGTCATCCACGATTCGGCCTCCGGGATCGGAACCCACCTCAACTTTAACAGCAATCACAATGCCAAGCCCCCAAAAAACTCGGGGCACAAACCGGGGTGAGGCAGGAAGGATCGGGTCACGAGCGCGGAAGCGGCCGGGACCCGCCCGGCATCAAGCCGGCGACCAGGCGCGACAGCTCGCGCCCGACGAGCCCCCCGATCACGGCGTCGTGCCAGCCACGCGCGGGCGCGTTGTTGACAACTACCGTGGTCAACACGGGAACGATCCGACCGTTGTTGGAGAACTTGAATCGAGGCCGGAAAAGCGCCCCGGCCAGAACGAGTCCGAGCCCAAGTCCGACGCCCAGGGGCAAGAGGACCGGGCGTAAGGAAGGAGCGATGGGCCGGCTGCCCAACGCGCCCCGCGACGCCGGTTCGTAACGTCCCAGCGCCCGTGTATCCACCCTCTGCAGCCTGGAGTCCGACTGCGACGCGGGTCGGCTCGCCCCGGCTGGCGGTTCCGCCGGCGCAGCCGACCCCCCTTCGGTCGTGCGCTTGCGCCCAGCCGCGCGTTTGACTGCCATGGAACGGCCCCCCTGGAAGTCTTTAACTGGTCTCGCGGGTATGTGCACGAGGAGCCGCAAGACCCACTGCGGTCGTGCATTGGCAATGCAACCATTGTGCCGGGTATTGCCTCGTCGAGGCCGTTACGCACTCTCCACGCGTCCGCACTGCCTCTCTTTCCGGTCACTTGGCAACCGCTGGCATGTAGGGCGAGGGCGCGCGCCACGGGGTGAGGTGTTTTGCGCGGCAAGATGTTTGCTCAACAGCAGGGTGGGCCGAAAGGCCTCAGCCGGTCGCGCGGTGTGGCGCAGTAAGACCCCGCACCGGAGCCGCGCGATCGATGCGGCGAGGACGCCTGAGGGGAGCCGTAGCGCGCGCGATTCCTCACCGGCGCGGTGCGGCTACGGTGCGGCGGGAGCCATGATGCCCTTGCCGATCTCGAAGACTTCCTCGGCGTCGAGCACCCGGTCATTGCGTTCGAAGAGCTGAGCGACGGCCGCCTTGTGGATTTTCATCTTGGTCGCGCCAACGCTCATCGCGCCGTAGGAGCGCACGCCG
>JBGPMX010000763.1:0-2787 GCA_041487215.1 Planctomycetia bacterium
AACCAAGGAAACACCACGATCTACCAGTAAGGCATCGGATCGGAACTCTTCGTAGGAAAGGGGAACGCGAATGTCGCTCAAGGCATGTTCGGTGTGCGGCGAGATAGCGGACATGGCGGCACTGGTCGAGCTGGAGGCACCGCCTGGCACACGGCGGCCTCCGCTGGGCTGTGCGGATCGGAATGCATGCTATGCCCGAGCCATCACCGAAGCGAACTTGGACTGCGAGTACGTCGAGCGGCTGAGCGATGCGGCACGGGCCCGTGGCGACGATGATGAAGCGGAACGGCTCATGGACGGGGCTGGCCTTGATGCTGCGGCGGACCTGAGCATGTTGCTCCAGAGCCAAGCGGCCGAGCTGGGCAGTGATGATGGCTTGGCTGGCGGTGGTGTGGCGGTGGAATTCGATTATTCCGGCGCAAGCTGATCTGTGGCGTAGTTTTACGGCAATTTCTGCGCACCCTTAGACGACCCTCTTATCAAATGGCCGCGCGCACACACAAGACGAAAATGAAGAACAACGACAACGTCACCCGTCGCATCATGCGTAGCCGCGAGGTACTTGTGGCGTTCGGGACGTGCGACAACCGCAAGATGTTCATGGCTGTAGGTTCAAGCAATCACTGCGGCAATAAATTCTTCTTCATTCGGTCCGAGTTCCGTGGGCGAAAGGGCGACTGGATCTGGGTTAGGCCGAAGTGCAAGAAGTGCGGCGAGCCGGGTCATCCGTTGCAGATCACGTTCGGGCCGAAGGTCGGGCGCGCGGTTCTGCACGCCATAGCGGCCATGCTGCGGGTGGACGACGTTCGCGAACTGCTCGAGACCAAGCACGGCGTGCCGCCGATCCGGCCGGGCGAAAGCTGCCTGGACATCGTGAACGGGAGAATACCGGGCGGCACGAGGGGATGAGCTCTGGCGCCTCGCAGAGCGCAGGGTTACGGGCAAGGGAGCTGAGCGATGGACACGCTAGCTGGTGCGAGCGGTAGCGACGTGGCGTTTGGTGGCTCCCGTCCCCCCAAGCCGCCGCTGGCCGACACAGTGGGTGGCGGGACGGTGCCCGACACGATCACGGGCGGCTCGGGCGATGACGCCGACAATAATGGTCGGACTCCGACCAAAAAGCGGCGTGGTCGTCCGCCGGTGTGGATGAACCGGCTGGCGATGGCGAAGCAGGTCGGGTTTACCCGGCACCAGGCTGACATGACGAGTGCGGCGCTCGCGGGGCTTGCTCCTGGTCTCCACGACCGGTGGCTGCCGCTGCTAGACAAGAAGGAAACCACGTTCACGATCATCGGGTGTGTGGCTCGCTTCCCGCACGAGCGGCAGGAGCAGATGTTCGAGCACTTCCAAGGGATCGGCACGCGAGCGGCCAAGCGGTTCGTCGAATGTATGCGGAAGCCGCCGGCGCGCGGGGTTGTGGCGAAGCGCACGCTCGCCTGGCTCCTCCGTGAGTTTCCCACGCTCTCCATGGCTGATCTGTTGCAGGGGATGGAACTGCTGGTGTACGGAATGCGGAGAGCGGAGGACGCTGAGCTGTGAGGCTCGCGGCGGGGTTCACGACAGCCGGATGGCTCATCCGCCGGCAGTCGGATGCCCAGTTGGCCCCCCGGCACGGCGCAGACTGGTGGCCGGGTGTGGTGTCCGGCTGGCGTATACTTCTGACCTCCTCAGCCTTCGCGTGGCGCGTTCTGGGGCTTCGGTGCGGTGATAAGAGGCATCCCGGCCGGCGGGCGCGTCTACGGGGCGGGCAGGGCGTGGGGCAGGCGTCCCGCAGGGCGCAGGGTTTCGGGCAGACTCAGAACAGCGAGGCGCAAATGAATGTTTCCGGGCGCGAGATCGTGGTCGCCGGGACGGAGAGCGGACGGCCGTGCGTGGACCTGGCCGCCACGTTCGGGGCGCGGTACAGGACCAAGTACGACGAGAGCTACTACGCCGAGCGGCCGGAGTTCCGGGCCGACGAGGCAGCGTTACTCACGATCATCCCGTGCCGGCGTCGCGGCGATCACATCTACCCGTTCGGGGGGCGCATGCTCGCAGCGTTCACGACCGGCCGGGAGATCCGGGCGCGACTGTTGGCGCTCGACTGCGTTCGCGTCCATCAGGACGGCCGCGACGGCGGGCACCCTGAGACGACGGTGCTCTTCGACGCGGCAGACTTCACCCGGGTGGCCGCGGTGATCGAACCCAAGCGGAGACGGCGGCTGTCACCGGAGCAACGTGCCGCGTGTGCCGACCGGCTCAAGGCGTACCAGTTCCAGCCGACCGGCCACGCACGTAACGAGCGCCACGGCGACCTAGAAACGCACGGAGCAGCCTAGGACGGCCCAAACCCCATCCGGGGCGTTCGCGTGCACCAGAACGGCCAGGCCGGGCGCACTCGAGAGCTGACCGAGTTCGATCGGGTGGCCGCCGTTCTCGAGCCGAAGAGACGCCGGCGGCTGTCGGAGGTGCACCGGGCGAAGCTCGTGGCGGCCGCGAGACCGCACTGGTTTGCCGGTTCTAATCGTCGTCTAAGGGGGTCAGAAACGCATCCGGCAGCGTAGGACGATCAAAGCATCGTCCGGCGATCGAGGAGCGGTTTCTGAGGGCTTCCGGCGAGGCGCAGAACCCGGCGGCAGTTGCAGGGACCTCTTGCGGTACTGCGGGCTCGTGGGCGGCTCGGCTGACGCGCTGCTGGCGTTGAAAGTGGGCGCGCGGGGGCACGACGTGTCTACGGCGCTCCCAGAAGGCGTGGCGGGCAGCCGGCAGCGCGCGGAATGCTGCTACGGTGCCCCACGACGCAGACGG
>JBGPMX010000764.1:0-2786 GCA_041487215.1 Planctomycetia bacterium
CCTACGCCAGAGATCCTTCGCTCACTCGTACCTCGCTTGGCTCAGGATGACAACACCGACGGACGACTTACGAATAACTGCCGACTGCTGATCTCTGACCTCCGACCTCTGACCTCTGACCTCTGAGGCCCTAGTGGGGTCGTCCGGAAGCGAATTTGGCCTGCAGCTTCTTGAGCGTGTAGGCGTTGCCGATCCGGAAGAACTCGCGGAGCTTCTGCGATTCCTCGTCGTCGCCGTAGCCCAGGCCGATGACCGTGAGCTTGGTGCGGCCCGCGCTCACCTCGTCGAAATACAGCACCGTCCAGTTGTTCTTGAGCGCCCCCTTGAACGGGAATTTCTCGGGCGGCTTGGTGGCGCGGATCGCGACCATCCGCTCGGGGTCGAAGCAGAGGATCGTGTTCTCGATCGTGTTCGGATCACCGATCTGGCCGTCCGGGTCGTAGTGGGTGAGCATCTTGCCGCCGACCCGGAGATCGATGTCGGCGTGCGCGACGTTCCACGATTCCTGCCCTTCCTTGGTCGTGAAGGCGCGCCAGACGTCGCCGACCGGCGCCTCGATGATTCCCTCGGTGATCTGGCGCTCTTCACCGGCCGCGGCGGTGGCCGCCGCGAGCAGGGCCGCGAGGGCCACCGCAACGGTGAGTCGTGGGCTGTGTGCTGCAGGTCGTAAAGCGTGGCATGCGTGCATTGTGGACTCCTTGCTCGAGACAAGTCGGCGGCGGACGCGGCAACCGATCCGCGCCGCTCGCCTGGGTGTTTCGCGCCGTGCCTGGCTCGCGCCAGCAAGCATGAGCGATCCTTTTGGGTTTTTGAGGACTCATGGCGAGCGTTTTCGCGGCGCGGTTCCACGCCGGATGCGTGCGCGGGGCTTGCGCGGCGACGCCTGCGCGCGTTTTGGTGCGGACCAGGTGGTGCCGTCGGCCAGGAGCCGCTCGAGGTAATCGCGTAGCTGGGTGACCGCGTTGTCGTAGGGCTCGATCGAGCGGTAGGTGCGGGCGAGCATGACCGCTCCCTCCATGAGCGTGAGCACGAACAGGGCAAGCTGGTCGGGGCGCACGCCGGCCGGCAGCCGATCGGCGGCCCGGCGCAGGCACTCGGCGACCGCGTCCCGCCACGCGGAGAAGTTCTCGGCGATGAGCCGCCGGGCGGCGGGGTGCGTGGCGCTGAGCTCGAGCGCCAGATTGCCGATCGGGCAGCCCTCGCGCCAGTCGCTGGCGATGAGCAGCTCGCGGTAGCCGTGCAGGACGCCGAAGACGCGTTCGATGGGGTCGCTGAGCCGGTCGTACACCGGGCGGAGCACGCGCGGGCAGAGCAGCTCCTTGTAGTGTTCCAGCACGGCGAGCAGCAGGTCCTCCTTGGTCGGGAAGAAGTAGTAGAGGCTGCCGCTGTTGACGCCGGCCTCGGCAAGGATCTGGGCGACGCCGGTAGCGGTGTAGCCTTGCCTCAGGAAGAGCTGGCGGGCCGTCTCGACCAGCCGCTCGCGTGTCTCATTCTTGGCTCGCGCCATCATCGTGCGGGGGCCCTGAGTTGATTGATCGGTCAACTAATACCGAGCCGCGCGGCATGCATCAAGCGCTTTCGGGGAATTTTTGCCGAATCGCCGCGCCATGCCGGCGGCCGGGATCACCGGGCAATGCTCGGCGCGATCTCGCCGAGTGCCGCTCGGGCGCTGCGCCGCACCTGCTCGTCCGGGTCGTCCCGCGCCGCTTCGAGCGCGGGCAACGCCGTGGCTGCGTCGGCGCCGATGGACCCGAGCGCGTTCGCGGCTTGCGACCGCACCACGGGGTCGGCGTCGTCGAGCGCGTTGGTCAGGGCAGGAACGGCGGCCGCCGCACCTGGGCCGAGCTCGCCGAGCGCCAGGGCCGCGCCGCGACGAGCCGCCGGGTCGCGCGCCCCGAGCGCTCGGATCCGCGCCGCCACGCTGCCGCGCTCGTGGCGCCGCGCACAGCCGAACGCGAGTGCAAGCAGCACCAGGAGCAACAGCGTGCGACGCACGATCAGAACTCCGCGCCCGAGACCGGCTCCTGTCCGTTGCGGCTGCCCAGGGCGCGCCAGACGGCCCGGTCGATGCTCGAGCCGACGAACCGCACGCTGCCGTCGCAGAACAACGCGTGCACCCCGCCCGGGTGCTTGCTGCGCGCCGCCACGTCGAGCGTCAGGTTGTCGGCCAGCGCGTTCAGCGCGATGTGGTGCGGCAGTCCGCCGCGGCAGTCCACACCCGGGTCGTTGGGCGGCCGCCGGTGGTTGTACATGCTGTGCCCCGGCGCCGCGTACATCCAGCGACTGCCGCGATCCGTGATCCGGTTGTTCGTGACAAAGCACTGCGTCTCGTAGTCGGTCAGCGGCGGGGCCGTTGTCTTGTTGTCGTTGCCCGGTGTGAGGATGACGTCGTTCATCGGGTTGAAGTCGCTCTGGAACGTCTCGCTCATCGCCACGGTGCGCGAGCTGCCGTCGGCGATGTCGCGCATGCGCAGCGACGAGTTTTCGAAGAAGATGCCGTCGCAGCGAACCACGCCGTACTCGGTCCCGGTGTTCATGTTGTAATCATGCACCGCGTCCCGGCCCTGGATCGAGAAGTGCGTGTCGGATGGACAGAGGAAAACGGCCAGCATCCGCTCCCGCGCTGTGCTGTTCTCCAGCCCGGTGTCCGCCCCGGCCTCGAAGTTGATCGCGTTGTACACCGGGACCTCCTCAAGGTACGGCAGGAGGTGGGCGTGCACACTGAAGCAGAGCTGCCTACGGTCCAGGTGGCTCCGAATTCGGCCGGGCGGGAAGACGCCGAGCGA
>JBGPMX010000765.1:0-2781 GCA_041487215.1 Planctomycetia bacterium
CCTCTATGGCACCCGTTATGTGGTGGATGCGCTCCGGCGCGACGACCCGGAGCGCGCGCTGGTGAGTTTCTATGGGATGCTGGCGCAGGGATTCACGCGCAATACATTCGTAGCCGGCGAAGGCTCGACGCTGGCTCCGGTGGATGATGGCGGACGCTTCTTCTATTGCCCACCCAATAGCGCCGGCAACGCTCATTTCCTCACCATGCTGCGCCAGCTGCTCGTGCAGGACCTGGACCTGGACGACGACGGCGAACCGGAGACGCTCCGCTTGCTGTTCGGTACGTCGCGGCGCTGGCTGGAAGACGGCAAGAGCGTCCGGATCGAGCGTGCGGCGACGGCGTTTGGGCCGGTATCGCTCGACGCCGAGTCGCGGCTTGCTTCGGGGCGGGTACGGGTGAACCTGGAGCTTCCCGCGCGGAACCCGCCGCGCCAGACGCTGGTGCGTGCCCGCGTGCCGGACGGCTGGCGCGTCACGGCAGCCCGCGTTGGCCAGCGTGCCCTGACCGTTGATGAACGCGGGACGGCGGACTTGAGCGGCGAACAAGGACACGTGGCCGTCGAGTTCTCGGTGGAGCGGAGTCGGTAGGGCGGCCAGAGGATCCTGCGGAACGTGTGAAGGATTTGTAAGATTGACCCGGAATGGAATTGTTCCGGGCGGCGTGACGCGCAGCACCACAAACCCTCCACGCATCATGCAGGGGAGCAGGCCCCTCACCCTAACCCTCTCCCCGCAAGCGGGGCGAGGGGACCAGAAGCGCGCTCAGGCCGAAGTCGGGGCAAAAACCGGGACGGTGGCGTGAGTATTCGACCCGTGGTGCACCCTGCGAGGCCGAGTCGACGGCGGGACGGGTCAGAACAGCGCGTGAATCGGTCGGCCTTCTTCCATCAGGTTGAACGGCCGGCCCTCGCGATCGGTCGCCGCGAGATCGTCGATCCCCAGCGCGTAGAAGATCGTCTTGGCGATGTCCTCGGCCGCGACCGGATTCTCGGCGGGATACTCGGCGTGCTTATCGCTCGACCCGTACGCCTGCCCGCCGCGGATGCCGCCGCCCGCCAGCAGGATGGACATCGACCGGGTCCAATGATCGCGACCGGCACCGCTTGTGCCGCCGGAACGCGGGTCGCCCACCTTCGGCTTGCGGCCCATCTCGCTCGAAACGATGACCAGCGTCTCGTCGAGCAGCCCGCGCTGGTAGAGGTCATCAAGCAGCGTGGCGAACGGCCGGTCAAACTCGGGGAGCAATCGGTCCTTCAGGCAGTTGAAGTTGTTGCCGTGCGTGTCCCACCCGCCACCGCTCTTGCAAAGGCTGTCGAGCTCCTTGTCCCCCTTCCAGAAGACGGTGACAAACGGCACGCCCGCCTCGACCAGCCGGCGCGCCAGCAGCATGGAGGTCGCGTTGATGCCCGGCCCATACCGCGCACGCACCGCCTCCGGCTCGGCGCGAAGGTCGAACGCCGCCTTGGTCTGCCGCGACGTGAGCAGCGCGAAAGCCTTCTGCTGGTGCTTGCGGTAGTCGGCGATGCTGCCCGCCGCCTCGGCCACGCGCTGGGCCCGGTCGATGGCGCCGAGCAGCTCGTGGCGCGACCCAATCCGCTCGGGCGTGGTGTCCCCCTGGAGCGCCAGTGCCGGCACGGTGAAATCGAGCGGCCGGTCGCGCGAGCCGTCCACGAACACCGGGTCGTACTCGATGCCCAGCCGGGCGCCGAACTGACCGGGCCGCGTGTACTCCGGCGCCCCCTCCTTCTGCGGCAGCGTAATCGCGCTCGGCAGGTGCGGATGCGGCGGGCGCTTGTAGGCGACCACCGACGCCATCGACGGCCAGTCACCCGGGTAGGGCGTCCGCGCGTTGAGTAGCCGGTGGAACGACGGATCGGGTGCGTGCCCCGTCAGGTTGTAGTAGTACCCGGCGTGATGGTCCCCCGTGCCGCGGCCGAAATCGCCGAGCGACCGCACGATCGCCAGGTGATGTGCCTGGCCGGCCAGGTGCGGCAGGTGCTCGCACATCATTACGCCCGGCACCGTGGTCTCGACCGGGCGGAACAGCCCGCGGTACTCGAGCGGCGCATCCGGCTTCATGTCCCATGTATCGATGTGCGACGCGCCGCCCGACAGCCAGATCATGATGGCCGACTTCGCCACCCGCCTGCGCACGGGGAGCTTCGCCCCTGACGCCGCAGCGTTTGCCAGGTTCGCGCCGAAGAACCCCAGCCCGCCCGCGAGCAGAAATGTGCGTCGATCGAGCGGGTAATGGCCGCCCAGCGGAATCCGCATCGCACCAAACCCTCCAGCGGAAGCTGTTCCCGAAGACATTATGACGACGCCGCGTGCATCCTGCCATGCTGCCCGTTCACCCCGCCGGGAACACGCAGGCCAGCACCAGGTGCGTGGGCAGATAGACGCAGAGCGGAAAGAGAACCATCAGAAGGAGCAAGAACAGCAAGCGAGGAAGGACCGTCTGAGGCTTGCCGGGCCCGAAGACCCAGTTGATGTTCTTGGACCGATCCGTGCAGCAGTACGTGAGCGGCAACACCCCCCACGCGAGCACGGTTTGCGCCAGAAGCGCGCGGCGGTCGTAGCCCAGCTGGTCGAGCATCCAAACGAGCACAACGGGCAAGACGACGTGGAACAGCGAGAGGGCGCGCAGGAACCGGGGCTTGTCGCTCTGGAACATGTAGTCCGCCAGGCCGGTGATCCGCATGCCGAAGAGCAGCCCGCCGAAGAAGCTCAGGTTCCAAATCAGTTCGGGCAAGAGCAGCCCCACCGCCATCATGCTCGCC
>JBGPMX010000766.1:0-2776 GCA_041487215.1 Planctomycetia bacterium
CGGCGTGACGCGCGCGAGCCCCGCGGTGCGGCACCGCCTCTGGCTGGTCGTGCTCGTGAAGCTCGTCACGCCAGCGCTCGTCGTCTGGCCCTATTCCCCCGCCGAGCTCTGGGAACGCTACGGTCCCCGGTTGTACGCCCCGGCGTCGTCGGCGATCGCCACAGCGCCCACCGATTCAGCATCGGATCTGGACCTGGGGCTGCGAGGCGGGGTCGTGGGCGCGTCCGAGGCACCTGGCGCGGCGCCCGAGTTCGCGAGCACGACCGGCTCCGGCGTGCCGAACCCCGGCGAACCGAACCCGGTCTCTGCCTCGAAGGGTAAGCCAGGCAACGTCCAACCGACTCCGAGCACGGCCGCCGCGCACACAAGCAATGTGTGGACGCGGTGGCGCCGCCCGCTGTCCTGGCTCTGGGCGATCGGTGCCACCGCCATGCTGCTGCTCAATCTGGTGCGTATCGCTCGATTCCAGCGGCGGCTCGGCCGGGCCTCGAGCGGTCCGGATTGGTTGGTGCGGGCGACGGCGCAGCTGGCGCGCCGGATGCGACTCAGGCCTCCGGCGCTGCTCGTCGTCCCCGCGCTCGAGTCGCCCAGCATCTGGTGCCTGGGGCGCGCGACGCTGCTGTGGCCGGCGTGCCTGGCGACTCCCGATCACCCGGAGCGCTGGCTCGGGGTCATCGCCCACGAGCTCGCGCACCTGAAACGGCTCGATCCCTGGGTGAGCTGGCTCGAGCTCGCGGCTGGCTGCCTCTGGTGGTGGAACCCGCTGTACTGGTACGTGCGGCGCGCGCTGCACGACAACGCCGAACTCGCTTGCGACGCCTGGGGGGTATGGGCGGTGCCCGACGGCCGGCGGGCGTACGCCGAGGCCCTCATCGACGTGTCGCGGCTGGTATCCCGTGGCCGCGCTCCCGTTCCCGCGTTGGCGGCAACTCGCGGGGCGCGGCGCCGGGCCTTTGAAAGGAGACTGACCATGATCCTCTGTGAACGCATTTCGCACCGCGTGCCGCTCGGCGGCCTCTTCGGCATCGCTCTGATCGGTTTCGCTGCGCTGCCCAACTGGTCGCTCGCGCAGGTGGCCGCGCCAGCCGCCGGCCAGCCAGCCCCAGCCGCCGCGAAGCCTGCGCCGTCTGAGCCCGTCCATGGACTCGCGCTGCCCGTTTTGAGAAGTGATACCGCCCCGCGCGGCGACGCCCCGCCGGCGAGCACCACGCCGTCCGCGGCTGAACCGGCACAAGCGAGCGACCGCCGGCTGGAGGTCCTGGAAGCGAAGCTCGAGGCGCTGATCTCCGAGGTGCGATTGCTCCGCGCGGGCGCTGCCGGGATGCCCGCCAACACCCCCCGGGTGCTCGCCCCGCCGGGCGCAGTCTGGCCGGTAGCGCCGCGCACTCTGCAACTGCCGGCAACGGCCACGCGTGGATCCGGCGGCATGATGGGTTCGCCCGCGGGAAATAGAGTCGGGATCCCGAGCGGAACACCAAACAATGCCAGGGGCCCGGCCGGGACATCGAGCGCGGGCAGCGACGTGCAGATGCTCGCGCGTGTCACCTACAAGGTCCCGCAGGCCAAGGCCGAAGCGCTGGCAACGTTCCTGCGCGAGCAGGTTGAGGGAGATATCGAGACCAAGGTCGACGGCGACAGCATCAGCGTGACCGCCACGCCGCCGGCACAGGCCGTGATCGGCCAGCTGGTCGCGCTCATCCTGGGCCAACCGCCCGCGGCGGTGAGTGCAGGGCCGCTGATGCTGGGATCGCCCGCCTCGGGAGCCAAGACGCGCGTGGAAAAAATGCAGAACAGGGGTCCCGCGTCCTCGCGGCAGACACCGGCCGCGCAGCCCGCCCCGCCGCTGCCGCCGGCTGCACCAGCGGCGCCGGCGAGCACTCCCCCGGAACCATCCGGCGAAGCAGCCAAATGATCCCAACCCGGGGTGCATGCGCAAACGCATGCACCCCGGCGTTTCGCCGCAGGCTCGGATTGTGCTGACAACGTCGCAGGCCCCGCCAGCCAATCGCCCTCCACACTCGCGACGGGGCCCGTCACGCAGCCAAGTGCCCCCTCACCCTTCCCTCTCCCCCGCATGATCCAAGAGCGCGGGGGCAGAGGGGACCACAGGCCGGGGCCGCGGGAACGGGCTCTACAAAGACGCTTGCGACGCCCGGGGCGGCTGGATCGGCCGGCTGGCGTCGACGAGCAGCCAGCAGATTGCGCCGAGCACATAGATTCCCGAGTACACGTAGAAGGCCGGCTCCCACTGCGCGCGGCCGGTGTAGCCGTGGCTCCCCAGCCAGGTACTCAGGCCGTTAAAGAACAGGTTCGACAGCGCGGCGCCAAAGGCCCCCATCGAGTTCATGAGGCCAAACATCGCCGCCTGATGTTCGCCGCTGATTTCCGATGTGACAGCCCACCACGAGGTGAGCTGCACCTGGCCAAAGAAGATCGCCCCGGCCACGAGCAGCGTGGCGGCGATGGCCGAGTTGCAATAAACGCTCAGGGTCATGCAACAAGCGGCGGCGCCAAAGCCGCCCGCGCCCACGATCGAGCGCGCCATGCGCCGACTGCGCACGAGCAGCAACACCCAGTTGCCGATGAATCCGCCCGCGAGGCAGCCGGCCGCACCACCCAGCTGAATCGTGCTCGCCAGAGACCCTGCCCCGGTGAGCATCACGCCGCGCGCCTCTTCCAGGTAGCGCGGAAACGAGAAGACGCACATGTAGAAGCCGAATGCGCCCGCGTTCATCGCCGCGCCGAGCAACCAGACATTCCGATTGGTCAGAACCAG
>JBGPMX010000767.1:0-2770 GCA_041487215.1 Planctomycetia bacterium
ACGGTCGATCCGCTGCTGGTCGAGGGCAAGCCATTTGCCGACTACCTGGGCGCGGATCGCGTCCATCCCGACTGGCGGATCACGGGCGATGGCAAGACCGCTTACCTGCAATTGCTCAACGACCTCCGGATGTTTCGCGTCGACCTGACGGGCGCCACGGGGCAACCCGTCAGCGCGATCAACCTGGGCAACCGCATCGAGGGCGAAAACCCCGACTCGCGCGGTTCGATCAGCATAGGCCCCGACGGCCGCGTCTACGCGGCGGTCCGCGTCGACAACAAGACCGGCTTCGGCAGCGGCTACCTCCATCACCTGGTCCGCCACGACCCGGCAACCGGCGCGATGGACGACCTGGGCGTCTTCGCCGTCACAAACCGCGACTTCTTCAACTTCACCGCCGGTCGGACCAAGAATCCCGACGGCACCGAGCGGCCGATCCACGGCTACCACACCCTGCCCGACGGCACGCTCACGCCGCTGCACGTCATCATGGCCTTGATGGTCGCGCGCGACGGGACGATCTACGCTACGACCATCTACCCCTTCACGCTGCTGAAGATCGAAACGCTCCAAGCGGCCGGGAAATAGCAAGCGCGTGGCGACGACCGAGGGGGTGCCATGCTTGCTGCTTGGAGCAAGCATGTTGTTCAAGGGTCCCGCCGGCATGCTCGCCCAAAGCGGCGAGCATGGCAGCCCCCCCTCCCAAAGGAGGCACCTCCCTAGCCACCGCCAGCACGATCACTTTGCCTGGGTGGCCAGGTCGCGAATCTCGTCTGCATGCAAGGCACGGCGGTAGAGCCGCAGAGCCGCCAGGCGGCCACGAAAATGATCGCTGGCGCCCGAGCCGATCTGAAGCGCGACTTCGTTGTCGAGCTCGAACGGCGCGGCGTCGAACGGAGAAGACTGCCCGACCTGTCGGCCATCCACGTACAGGGTCAGGTGATCGCTGGACTTCACGGCGGCCACGTGATGCCAGCCCGCCGACAAGGAATGCCCCCAGGTGACGCTGCGGCCCGCCTCAAACGCGAAGACCTTGCCGGAGGGCAACGTGCTGCAGAAAACTCTCCCGTCATGCTCGGCCATCGTCCAGGCGCGGCGATACTTGACGTCGGGCGTGTGATCGAGACGAGTCAGCCGCGTCCAGACGGCGTCTCCCTCGTACGAATAGACCTCGGCCAGCGGCAACGTACCGGCGATCAGACGGCCGTTGTGCACCACCATCCCCATCACCTCCAACTCCTCGCCTAGCCGGCCAACATCTGTCCACTGGCCGACATCTTCGAAGCGATACACGCGGCCGCTGGGCCAGGTGCCTACGTACAAACGCCCCTGATAAACGGCGCACGAGTAGGTTTGCGTGTTCTCACCCAGCCGTCCGCAGTCGGTCCAGGTTGTGCCGTCATAACGATAGACGTGGCCGCCGTCGTAGCTGGTCGCGTACAGATATCCGTTATAGACGCCCAGCGCCACGACCCGATTGCCATCCGGAGTGCCGCAGTCGACCCAGCGTGTGTCCCCGTCATATCGATAGAACCCGGCCGGCCGATACAGCGACGAGCCGTAGAGCTGCCCGCGAAACACGGCCAGTCCGCCCACGGCTTCGGCATTCGGCAACTGACCACAGCCGATCCACTGGTCTTCCCCCGCGTAACGGAACACGCGGCCACCGAGCTCGGCGTTTTCGGATTCCGGCAGCGCGGAGCCGGCGACGCGATACTTTCCCGTCCCGGCGTAGAGCTGGCCGTCGTGGACGGCGAGAGCCGTCACGCTGTTCGAACGGTCGGGTGCTCCACAGTCGAGCCAGTGCTCCCGTCCGGCATAACGGTAAACGCGTCCCGACTCGTTCGCCCCCGGTTCGCACGTACCCGCGTAGAGCGATCCTTCATGGACTGCCAGCGCGAACGCGAGCAGGGCGTTACCGGGCCGGCCGCAGTCGATCCACTCCGACGCGCGATCATCGTCGATGCCGAACTGCAGATGGCGGAAGTTCGCCTGGCTGGAGGTGACCGCGCTACACTTCAGACTCAGATGAAAGCCGCGCCGGCGCGCAGGATCATACTGGCTGAGGATGTCACCGGGCACATCGTCGAGCTCGTCATCCGTGTGCAGCCAGACAGAGACGCTGAAATCCTTCTTGCCGAGCTGCGGCGCTTGGTCGGGGGGAACCTCGAGCCACGCATCACGACCGTTGAAACCTACCGCAGTCTTCGCCACTCCGGCCGGACCCGCGGCCTCGAGATCGAGGTCCCCGTGGCGCTGCGCATGACGATCGTGCCGCGACCGATCCCGTGTGTCGCCGGCCAGGGGCCAGTGCGCGACGAGCTCACGTTCCAACTCGACCGGAGCGTCGTCCGTGCGCTGTGAACACAGCGCCGGAACAAGGAAGAACAGGATCGCGCGTGGGTATCTCATTCTCGAGTCTCTCGTCGTTCGTTTCTCGGCAGCTCGTCGCTCGCTCCGTGCCGATAGCTTTGCCTATCAGATTCGGCGGTCGACATACGCGCGTCAAGTATTTGGGCGGGGCAGAAGGCGCGTGCGCGTGGCCCGGTCCGCTCGGGAGAACTGACGAGTACAAGTCCCTGGTGTCCTGGATCAGAATTTCACCGAGAAAGTTTGGCGAGCCGTTGGAGGCAGCGTTGAGCCGAGTTGAGCGCTCCCTCTGATGAGCCGCGAAGCGGCGGCAGTTATTAGCCAGGGGCGTGAGCCCCTGGTCGGATGGGTTCGGTATGCGGGGAGCCCTGGAAGGGCGGCAGTACTGTCGCCCTTCCAG
>JBGPMX010000768.1:0-2763 GCA_041487215.1 Planctomycetia bacterium
CTTCGCTCACCACTTCGCCGTGGCAGCTCAGGAGGGCCGCTCGGGCGCGCTCGAGGCTGGCGCGGTACATGCGGCAATCGATGCATTGCCGCAAGTGAGCTTCGACCCTCTCGCGCTCACGGTCGGGCAGATCATCCCCCACCAGCAGCGCCAGGTGCCCGCGCACGCTCTTACACCGCCAGCCCATGCTCGCCCCTTTCTTGCCGTCGCTCCCAGATGCCGCGAAACATCTCGCGCGCCCGCGACAGCCGCCAACGCACCGTCGCCTCGCGTCGTCCTTCAATGGCAGCCACCTCGGAACAGGAAAAGCCCTCGAGATCGCGCAGGATAAGCACGGTGCGGTAACGCAGCGGAATCTGTTCCAGGACCGCCTGCACTTCCTGACTGAGTTCGATGCGGGGCCGCGGATCGGGATCCGCCACCGCCGCCGCATTCTCGTCCCGGACCATCTGGCTCAACCGGAGCACCGGCTTGGCGCGACGCAGCCAATCGACCGACAGGTTCACGCCGACGCGGAACAGCCATGGCCCGAAACGCCGCGACGTATCGAACTGGTCGATGTGCTGGTACACTCGGAGAAACGCCTCCTGGGCCAGGTCGCGCGCCTGCTCGGGGTCTCGCACCATCCGATGAATCACCGCGTGCAGCTTTTTCTCGTAGCGAGTGACGAGCGTGCCGAACGCCTCGGTGTTGCCGCGCCGCACCTCCTCCACCAGACGGGCATCGCTCGTCGGCAGTTCCTGCTCAACGGCTTCCTGCTCTACCGGCTCACCCCGGACCCAGAGATCCTCGGGCCTCCGCATGAAAACGCTCCTCGTCTATGCGTGTCTACGCCTGACGTGAACCGTAGTGTTGGTAGTTCTTCCGCCAACTTGCTTAGGGATGCACAACCTGTTCCCGGCTGCTATTGCCTGGGGTTTCCATCACAATACCATCCAATGAAATGACTTGTGTCGCCAAATCACCCAGATTAGAGCACGGCCAAGGCGTTCCCCCATGGATGATCATGCCAGTGTGGCAGCGTGTGACGAGGGATCGCTCCGCGCAGCTCTTGAACTGTTGTACCAACATCTGCGGCCCGACACGCGAGCCGTCCAGATAGAACAGGCGCGGCGGGATTTGAACCCGAGCGACGTGTGGCGGGCCGGCGCGGCCGAGAAGCCGGCGGGCGTCCTGCTGGCGCATTTCTCCGCCGGCAAGACGGGTTGGCTGATGTCTCCGGTGCTGGCCACGGCGCCGGGCGCGACCGGTTCCACGACTCAGGAGCTGGCGCGTCTCCTGATCGCGCGTGCCGCCGAGGACCTGGAGCGGCGCGGCGCGAGGCTGGTGCACACGCTGCTCGCTCTCCGGAGCGCGCTGGCCGCCGCGTTCCAGGCAGCCGGTTTCGCGCGGATCACCGAGATTGTACGGATGGTCCGCGCGGCGGACCCGCCGGTCGCCCCACCGATCCGGGTGCCAGGCGTCGAGCTGGTCGAGGCCGACTGCACGCGCCGAGAGATGCTCCTGCGATGGCTCGACGAAACGAGCCGGGGGAGTCTGGACTGTCCCGAGCTGGAGGGGCTGAGGCCGGCGGCCGAGGTGCTGGAGAGTTACCAGGAGGAGACGGCGGCCGTGCGCTCGACGCAACGCGTCTTCGTGGCCCGGCGCGGAGCGGCACTGGCGGGGGGTATTCTCATCCGGTGCTTTGCGGACGAGCGTGAGGTGGAACTCCAGTACATGGGAGTGCTGCCGGCCGAGCGCGGGCGGGGCATTGGCCGGGCGCTGACCGCACGCGCACTCGAGGCGGCGCGCGAGAGTGGTGCGCAGCGCGTGGCGGTTTCCGCCGACGTGCGCAACCGGCCGGCGATCGAAATCTACCGCTCTCTGGGTTTTAGGGAGTCGGAGCGACGCGCGGTGTGGGTACGGGTTCCCGGTCGTTCGTTGGGCGCTCGCACCGATCCGGAGTTATCAACAACCACCGCAAAAAGAATTTCACCCTTGCGCAAGAATTCTTCTCCGTCCTAAACCCGGCGCTGTTCGGTACTTCAACGGTCTCTCCGCCGCGCCGCGCCCGGCCGAAGAAGTTTTGTTTGACACTCCGCGCCGCACGACTAGAATCGCCCCTTACCGAGTGATGACTTCACCGGGCTGATCTCACTCCACGCTGTTTCCTCGTACCAGAATCATCGCTGTTGGACGCGCGTGATTCGCGCGTCGGAGGGCAAACTATCTACAGACTGGGATAGCTGGGATCCGTATTGCGCTGGGGGATTAGAAGTGAACGCCATTGATAAGGATGTCGTGGGGGCGATCGCGCAAGAGATCGCCTCCCAGGTGGGGGAATTGCGCTACAACCTCTGGTTCAGAGAGAATGCAAGGCTCGAGTTGACCGAGAACGAACTGCTGGTGGGAGTGCCGAATCTCTTCTTTCAGGAATGGCTCAGCAGCAACTTTCTGCCGAGCGTGCGGCGGGCTGTGGAAGCGGTAGTGGGTCGGCGCGTGCCGGTGCGGGTGGTCGTCGACGGGGAGATGTTTCGGGCCATGCGTGCGCGGGATGGGGCAGCGCAGGCGGCGGCGCCGCCGGCCAATGCCCCGCCGGCCGCGCCGGCCGCTGCCCGCCGCGCCGGGCGACGCGGCCTGACGCTGGAGAACTTCGTGGTCGGCCCGTCGAACCGCATGGCCCACGCGGCCGCGACCGAGCTGGTGCGTGCGCCGACCGCTCGATTCAACCCGCTGGTCCTCTACGGAGCGCTCGGCCTGGGCAAGACGCACCTGCTGCGCGGC
>JBGPMX010000769.1:0-2760 GCA_041487215.1 Planctomycetia bacterium
AAGCGATCGTACCGTCGGCTCGCGCTCAAGCACCACCCGGACCGCAACCCGAACGACGCCGAGGCGGAGCAAAAATTCAAGGAGGCCGCGGAGGCCTACGAGGTCTTGAGCGACCCCGAGAAGCGCTCGCACTACGACCGCTACGGCCAGGCCGGCCTGTCCGGCACCGGCTTCCAGGAATTCTCGAACGTCGAAGACATCTTCGAGGCGTTTGGGGACATTCTCGGCGGCGGGATGTTCAGCGACCTGTTCGGCGGCCGACGCGGCCGACGCGGCCAGCGGCCGGGACGCGACCTCAAGGTGCAGTTCGAGCTGGACCTCATCGAGGCGGCACGCGGAACGACCAAGACGTTCGAGGTGCGACGGCAGGAATGGTGCCCGAACTGCCGCGGCTCCGGCGCGCGTCCCGGCACCCAGCCCGTGCCCTGCTCGTATTGCGGCGGCCGCGGCGAGGTCCATCAGTCGCAAGGGTTCTTCCGGATCGCCACGACCTGCCCGGCGTGCCGAGGCAGCGGCAAGCAGATACGCCAGCCCTGCCCCGAGTGCTCCGGCTCGGCACGCGTCGCGGCGGCACGAACCCTGCAAGTGGATATCCCCGCGGGAATCGATACCGGCATGCGCGTCCGGCTGCGCGGCGAAGGCGAGCCGGGCGATAACGGGGCGCCGCGCGGCGACCTCTACTGTTACATCGCGGTGCGCGAGCACGCGCTGTTCCAGCGCGAGGGCCAGAACCTGATCTGCCGCGTGCCGATCAGCTTCACCCTGGCTGCCCTGGGGGGGGAAATCGAAGTGCCAACCCTGACCGGCAAGCAGCAGCTGACCATCCCGAGCGGCACGCAGAGCGGCGAAGTGTTCCAGCTGCGGCGGCAGGGCATGCCCAACCCCCAGGCGAACACGCGCGGCGACCTGATCGTCCAGGTCGTCATCGAGACGCCGAAGAAACTGACCAAGCGCCAGGAAGAGCTGCTCCGTGAACTCGCCACGCTCGAGCAGGCGCATGTGACCCCGCAACGCAAGAGCTTCTTCGACAAGCTGCGCGATTTCTTCGCCGATCAGCCGGCTGGTCCCGCCGGGGGTGAGCCGCTCAAGACCGGCGACTGACCACGGCTCGGGCGGGTGCGAGGAGAAACGAGGCATGGCCAAAGAGATGCACAACCAGGACGCGGAAGCGGCCCGAGCGGCCAACGACGACGAGGCGCAGGACGCGGACACCGGGGACGGCACGCAGGACCGTGGTGTCGAGACCGCCACGCCGGACCTGGAAGAGCTCCAGAAGAAGGCGGGTGAGCGTGACGAGTTCCTGGAGCTGCTGCAACGCGTGCGCGCCGATTACGCCAACTACCAGAAGCGCGTCCAGAAGGAGATCGAAAACGAGCGGCGCTACGCGACGCTCCCCCTGTCGCTTGACCTGCTCCCCGTCCTGGACAACCTCGAGCGCGCCATGCAGGCGGGCGAGGCGGGCCAGGCCGGCGGGTTGCTCGACGGAATCCGCATGGTCCACCAGCAGCTGCTCGGGGCGCTCGCCCGGCACGGCATCCAGCCGATCTCGGCCGAGGGGGAGCCGTTCGATCCGCAGCTGCACGAGGCACTGCTCGAGGAGCCGTCCGCGCAACGCCCCCCCCAAACCGTGATCCGCGAGCTGGCGCGCGGCTACCGGCTGCACGACCGGGTGGTGCGCCCCAGCAAAGTCGTCGTTTCCCGAGCCGGTATGCCGGGCGAGCGGCCTGCGGGCGCTTCGCCGCGGTCCGAGTGAACCGAGGGCCCACATGCCTACGTACGATTACGTCTGCGACGCGTGCCAGCACGCATTCGAGCTGTACCAGAGGATCACCGAAGACGCGAAACGCAAATGCCCGGCGTGTGGCAAGCACAAGCTCCGCCGCCTGATCGGCGGCGGCGCCGCCATCCTCTTCAAGGGTTCGGGGTTTTACATCACCGACTACCGCAGCGAATCGTACAAGAAGGGCGCGGAGGCGGACAAAAAATTGTCGAAGGAATCGTCCGGCGGCGAGTCGAAGCCGTCCGGTGAAAAGTCCGGCGGCAAGAGCGAATCCAAGTCCCGTGACTGAGCGGGTCTGTCCCATCGGCGCCAAGCCGACCGGCTCGAACACTTCACGCGTCAGCGATTCTGAAAGAGTTCGCTCGGGCGCGCCGATGCGCCATCCTCGCACCGCTGTCACGGCCCGCGCACACCCAATTTGCTTGGACGGCCCGGAGGGCTGTGGTAATATGCACCAAGCCTTCACCGGGCGATCAGGCGATCGCTCGAAACTGCCGTGAAGGGGTCGTAGCCGGTTCGAACGATTCGGCCGGACCCCGGGGCAGGGGGGCGAGAGGTTGGGATCGGCGCGGTCGTGCGCTACGCTCCCGCAACAGCCGCCGGCGCTCCTTGTGTTCCGCTGGCGGCCGCCGGATTGTGCGCAGGCCGTCGGTCCCGGTGTGATGCCCGTCAAGAACGAGTAGCTCATGGCGCTGATCGTTCTATTTCTGAACTTCATGCTTGGTCTTGCCCTGCGGTGGATGGGGCGACGAGCGGTTTTGCCGCGCGGCGTCCCAGGCGTGCGACTCGCGTACTGCAGCGGCCTCGCTCCGGCGCGGCTGGCTGTGGCGCGGCTCGCCCCGCCGTGGACCTTCCCGGTGAGCCGTGCCGGCGGGGATCTAGACCACAGGAGAACCGGCCGCTTTCGAGTGTCAGGGATCGGTAAGGGCCGGCTGCACGGGTAATCAGAACTGCGCACCCCTTTCGCCTCTCGCCTCTCG
>JBGPMX010000770.1:0-2754 GCA_041487215.1 Planctomycetia bacterium
GCTGATACCCCCCCTTGTCCCCCCCGTAGCAAGGGGGGGACAAGGGGGGGGTATCAGCTGCCGCGGGCGCAAACGTTTGGTTCGGATCGGAGAACGAACGGCGGGGTCGGGACGCCCGCGCCCCGAACAGAGTCTCACGGCCTGCTCGCTTGCTCGACCGCTACCGGCGCCGGCGGCTCGGAGTCTGTGGATGCCGCAGGGGGATCGCCTGGCTTTTCTCCCACCGTCCAACGCCACGTTCGTCGCACCGTTCCGGAGAGAGCGCGCCACGCGAGCCGCACCGAGTCGGCCAGCTTCTTGCGCAGCCGATCCTGGTAGCGCTCGTACGGATCGATCCGCCCGATATCGCGGTAATAGTTGTAAATCAGCTCGTGCTCCGGCGTCGACTTGCCGTCCATGCGGTGGTCGAGGCCGTCCAGGTAGGCGATCGCCTCCTGGTAAGCCAGGTCCGGCCGGATGATGCGATCGAACGCGTCCTCGAGGTGGGCCAGGTGGATCTCCTCGCGGAAGTGCTCGGCGCCGTTTCCCTGCAGGCGGTCGTCGAGCAGCCGGTTCATGATGCGCCGGATCAGCCGGTCCTCACGGTAGCGTCCCCAGGCGTACAGGCCGATCAGGGGGTAGAAAAGGATCGCCGCGAAATGTGTGGGAACGATGCCGAAGAGGATGATCATCATGGCCACGGCGGTGCTGACGTTGCGCACGGCGTGCGAGCGGTGGGTCATGAGTCCCGCGCGGATGACGCCGCGCACGGCCTCGAGCGCCGCCTCCGACGGCATGCCGGCCGGGATCACCAGCGTGAGCTCCGGATCCGCCTCCATGGACATGAGCAGCCGCGACAGCCGGATCTGCTCGTGCCCGTGCACGGTGTTGTCGTAGTCCTGGCGCACGCGTCGCACCAGATCCCGCACGCCGCGCCACTTTCGCACGAACCAGCCCGGCGGTTGGTGATCGCCCGACGCCGCGGGGAGCCAATCCTTGCTCGGCGTCGGAGCGCGCTCCAGCGTGTAGCGAAAGCGCGGATCGAGCGGGTGGTGGGGAAGCAGGAATACGTTCATGACGCCTCGCGTGCCGGTGTTAGATGCTTCGCTCCGCTCGTGCCTCGCTGCGCTCAGGATGACAATTTGCGCTCATGCCTCGCTGCGCTCAGGATGACAAGTGGTTTCTGGCCGGGCGCTACTGTGCCGACGCGCTGTCCGCATTGAGTTGCGTCCGGTCGTCCGGCACCCGCGACGGATCGCGCGTTAGGCCCAGGGACAGCAAGAGGGCGAGCACCATGACTCCCGCCCCCGCGTAGTACGCCAGGGTGTGGGACGGGCTCCGGGCGTACAAGATATTCCCGAAGAGCGGCCCGGCGATGCGCGCGAGTGCCGAGACGGACTGGGCCACCCCCAGGATCGAACCCTGGATGCTGGGATCGCTGCGCCGCGAGATGAGCGATTGGACCGACGGCTGCAGCGCGGCGAAGCCCAGCACGATCACCGGCAAGATGCTCAGGATCAGTGCCAGGGACTCCTGCGCCGCGGCCAGCCCCACGCCGACCAGCGCCACGGCCATGAGCGCCGCCCCGGCGATGGTCATCGGCACCTCGCCGACCCGCGACACCGTGTGACGGACGACTACCCCCTGCGCAAGGGTCAGCAGCACGCCCAAGTACGAGAAAAGGAAGAAGGTGTCGCGCATCGTGAAGTGAAACACCTCGCGGCTCAAAAGCGAAATCGTGCTCTCGAAGCTGCCGAAGGCCAGGGTGGCAGTGAAGAAGGTGAGGAACAGGCGCCCCATGGTCGGCACCTGCAGCGCTGCGCGGAAGGCCCCCACATCCAACCAGTGCCGCTCGGCGAGGGCGGCCCCCGGCCGGCGCGACTCGGGCAGCACAAACACCGCGAAGACGAAGGCGGCCGACGACAGCGCCGCGGCGACGAAGCCCGGCGCGGCACTTGCCGCCGCCGTCTCGTCCCCCGAAACCCATATCGACCCGAGCAGCGGCCCGAGCACAAAGCCCAGCCCGAACGCCGCGCCGATCAACGCCATGCCCCGCGCACGGTTCTCCGGCGTCGTCACGTCCGCAATGTACGCCTGGGCCGTCGAGATCGTCGCACCGGCCATGCCGGCCCCCATGCGCGCGACGAAGATCAGCAGCAGGCTTCGCTCGAGCGTCGCGTAGCCGAACAACGCGTAGAAGATGGCGGAACTGGCCAGCCCCAGCACCAGAACCGGCCGCCGGCCCACCCGGTCCGATACCCGCCCCCAGACGGGCGAGAAGAGGAACTGCATCGCCGAGAACGAAGACAGCAGCAGCCCCAGCGTCAGGCCGCCCGCGTTCAGGTCCCGCGCATAAAGCGGCAGCAGCGGAACAACGATGGCAAAGCCCAGGAGGTCGATGAAGACGGCTAGAAAAACGACCAGCAAGGCCGATCGCTTCGGTGCTTGCATGAGCTCTCCCGTGCAGTTCGTTGGCGAGTCGATCATTGTAGCCGCTTGCGGCCCGTCTGTGGGACCGCATCTTCTGCCGAAGAGTGCCCTTATTGGGTGGCACATCCCTGAGGCTTTGCGAAGGGCGTGCTGACCCGCCTAGCAAGCACGCCCTTCGAAGACTCCGGGCGTGCCACCCCATTGCAAACAGGCCCACCTTTTGCCGATGAAAAAGCCGGCGCCGGCCGGTACGATCATAGCCATGGGGCGGCAAGAGGTTGCGCTTGACCAATCGGGGGCATGATGATGGGGCTGCGAGTTCGGCAAGGATCACGGCGGATTCAC
>JBGPMX010000771.1:0-2745 GCA_041487215.1 Planctomycetia bacterium
CCGACGGCTAGCTCGTCATGGTGTTTAACCGGGATCTCCTCGAACCGCCGACCCCGGCGAGCCCGGATTTTTGTCTTTCCCCAGCACCACCCAGGCGCAGGCACCAGAGAAAGGGTGGCCTTATTTAGGCCGCCAAAGCGAACTGCGGTTCAGCAGTTTAGGTGCGGTCAGCTTTTAACGAGGCCAACTGACCAACCTCGACACGCCACCACTCACCTCGACTTGCCCGGTCGAAACCAGTTCGCCCCCGGCAATCGTTGCTTCAACCAATTATCGGCTACCACGCCCCAAAGTCTAGCCCCGAATCCCCCTGCCCAACGCAGCAGCCAAGTTCGCAAACTCACGGTCCATCCGGCTGAAGCGTGCGCAGAGTCAGAACCGCGACGGACTCGAGAGCGCGGCTTCGCCGCGGATTTTCTGATGCAATCCCCCTGCGAGCCTCGTTCTTCCTGCACTTTCGGACACCCGAGCCATGCCTCCAAAATCCGGGGGGTCTGGGGGCAAAGCCCCCAGCTCACCCACTAAAAATGTCGAAGACCCGGAAAAAATCAACCGCCCGATGTGCGGCTGTGGCGGGGGGCTTATGATGACTGCCGAAAGAGGCCGCCTACCACCCGCCGGAACAGCCAGACCAGGAGATTCACGGAGATTCCCATGAGACCGTTTTTGATTCGGGCGGCCATCACGATCGCCACCGCCGCGTTCGCCACGGGCCCGAGCGGCGCCGCGCCCCAGGCCCAAACACCTCAGAAGCCGGACCCCGCCTTCGAGAAGGTGACCGATGACCCCCAACTACCCCGCGTACTGCTCATCGGCGACTCCATCTCGATCGGCTACACTGTCGCCACGCGCAAGCAACTGGCCGGCAAGGCGAACGTGCACCGCATCCCCGAGAACGGCGGACCGACCAGCAACGGACTCAAGAAGCTCGACGACTGGCTCGGCGAAAGCCGCTGGGACGTCATCCACTTCAACTGGGGCCTGCACGATCTCAAACTCGACGCAGCCGGCGACCACCAGGTGCCGCTCGACGTCTACGAAGCCAACCTCCGGGAGCTGGTCAAGCGGCTCCGCGCGACCGGCGCCACGCTGGTCTGGGCCAACACCACTCCGGTGCCGGACGCCGCGCTCAGCCCGCCGCGCAAGAACAGCGATGTGATCGCCTACAACGCCGCGGCCAAGCGGATCATGGACGAGAACCGGATCGCCGTCGACGATCTCTACGACGCCGTGCGGCCTCGGCTGGGCGAGCTGCAACGGCCGGCGAACGTGCACTTCAGCGACAAGGGATCCGAGTTCCTGGCGCGGCAGGTGGCGGCGAGCATCCGCCGGGCGCTCGAGCCGAAGCGGTGAGAGCGGGCGATGGGGCCGGATTCAGAAAACGCGGAACGGATGAACGGGAAAGGGCCCAGATCCTTCGCTCCGCTCGTGCCTCGCTCCGCTCTCAGAGTAGCCGTCACGCTCCGCGTGACGTGCTGCATCCCGCGGAGCGTGATGACTACACTCCAGATCCTTCGCTGCTCGTTCCTCGCCGGCTCAGGATGACATGCCTTCACCTGCCATTCGAAGAGGGGCGGGACGCTTAGCGGCGGCGGCCCATCGCCCGCTTCATCTCCTTGGCGTGATCGGCCTTCTTCAACGCCTCGCGTTTGTCGTGCAGCTTGCGGCCGCGCGCGATCGCCAGCTCGATGCGCGCGAAGCCCCGGCGAAAGTACAGCTTGAGCGGCACGAGCGTGCAGCCGCGCTGGCTCGCCTCGCCCGCGAACTTGGCAATCTCGCGCTGGTGCAAGAGCAGCTTGCGCGGCCGCTTCGGCTTGTGATTGAAGCGGCCGGCCTGGGGATACTCGGGGATGTCGCAATCGATCAGCCACACCTCGCGCCCCTCGATGCGCGCGTACGCCTCCTCGATCGACGCCTGGCCGTTGCGCAGGCTCTTCACCTCGGACCCGGTCAGTACGATGCCCGCTTCCAGGGTATCCCGGATGTCGTACTGGTGCCGGGCACGCCGGTTGCGGGAGACGACCGCCTCCTGGGGCTCGGCACCGTCTTTCGGCTTCGCCATCGAAAATCCCTCCCTCGCCGGGCATTATAGGCGAATCGTCTCGCGCGATGGTGCCGGTTCTGCCGCCCGGGCAGACGCATCGCGCCGTTCCCCGGTGAGCTCTTGCCATGACCGATGCCGATACGACGGTTGAGATGCTGCGCGCGCGGGTCCGTGCGTTCGTGGCCGAACGGGAGTGGGAAAAGTACCACACCCCGAAGAATCTGGCGATGTCGCTGGCCATCGAGGCGGCCGAGCTGATGGAACATTTCCAGTGGCTCGATCCCGCCGAGTCGCGGGCGGTGGCCCAGGACGCCGCCGCAGGTGCGGCGGTCGCCGAGGAGTTGGCCGATGTCCTGTGCTACGCCCTGAGCCTGGCGAACGCGCTGGGCATTGATGTATCGAGCTCCGTGATCGCCAAGCTCGAGAAGAACGCGCGGAAATACCCGGCCGACCGCTTCCGCGGCCGCTACCGCGCCGAAGGCTAACCGCGGGAACGGGACCGGGAATCGAGGCACCATGAACGCCTGGAGACCGATCGTGGGCCGAGCGGTGCTGCTCGTCGCCTGCGGGATGGCGCAGGCGGATTCGCCCGCGACGCCGGGCGCCTTCCCCGGCGACAAGATCTGCACCAAGTGCCAGCGGCACTTCTCGAGCACCGACCGCTTCTGCCCGATCGATGGGATCCCACTGGTAGACGTGGC
>JBGPMX010000772.1:0-2744 GCA_041487215.1 Planctomycetia bacterium
ATTGAGCTCCATCGAGACCATCTCAGGCTGCTCAGCAGCGACCAACGGATTCGGAATGAAAAGCGGCCTCGGCCCAAGAGGCGAGATTCACGATCGGCGTGACAGCATCGCCGCATCGCGACGCGGTCGCGCGTTCGGCATGACTTGGTGGGTGTCCGTCCCGAGCACCGCCGCGGCCTCGTCCTGAAGCAGACGCACCTCGTTGCGCTCGTACCAATCTCCCCAGGCAGGCCGGGTTCCTGTGAGGTCGTCGAGCTCCTGGCGGTTTGCCTGGGTGATCCACTCGCGCGCGTTGGCCAGGCAGCGTTGCGCCTCGGCGGAATTCCCCCGCTGCTGTTGGCTCATGGCGCGGAGCAGCCAGTCCCCGGCTCGGGGCCGGTACAGCCCGGCGGCTTGTTCGAAACAGCGTACCGCGTCGTCATAGTGCCCCGCGCGGTAGTTTGCCGCGCCCAGAAGCCGCACGGCGCCGGGGTACCAGGTCGAGGCCAGGCGAGCGATCGGAATCAATCGAGCCATGTCGGGCAGGGCGTCCTGCGTGTGTACACAACTGTCCACGACGTCGTGCGCTTCCGCCGGATCGGCCGTATCGCCGAATCGCTCGACGATGTCCGAGCACACTTCGTGGTACGCGGCGAAGTTGCGCGCGGCGAGGTATGCCTTCGCCTCGAACCGCGGCAGATCGGTGTCCTGCGGCTCCAGCCGACTCGCCGCGGCAAACGCCGCGGCCGCCCGGTTGAACTCTCCGCGGTCGAGATAGTAATAGCCGTGGTGGCGCTGAGCCTCCATCTGGACCTGGGGTTCGCTGGGGGCGAGGCGCAGGGCGGCGGCGTATTCCGCCTCCGCCTGCTCGGGCCAGCGCAGCCCGGCGAAGCCGCGGCCGCGGAGCATATGGAGCCGGTGGTCATCCGCGGCCGGGCCCAGCCCCATCAGCTCCCGCGCCTCGGCGTAGTGCAACCGTGCCTCGAGCCACTCCACCCATGGGATGGGCCAGAGTCCCGTGGCACCCAGGTGGATGACCCAGTTCTCCCGACCGTCCTCGTAGCGCTGCTGGGTCCACCCGTCGATCGCCCGCGCCGCGTCACGCAGGGCCTGATCGGCCTGATCGGCCTGGCCCAGCCGATGGTAGGCCATGGCGAGCACGGGGTAGTTGATCGCCCGGCCGTTCCAATCCCCCTCCAGCGATTCACGGCAACAGCGCACCGACTGTTCGTAGTGCCCGGCGCGGTATTGGGCCATGGCGAGCGTGTAGAGGAACGACGGGATGTGCGGGTTGGTAACGGCCGACGCTTCGACCAGTTCCAATACCGCCGCGGGATCAGCGCAGCCGTCGGGCGTGAGACCCAGTGTGCGGACCAGCTCAACAAGGAAACCGTAGTTCGTACTCCCACCGTAGCGGTCGCGCATGCGGGCGCAGAGCCGACCGTAACCGGCGCGATCGCCGTCGCGGATCCGCAGCACGGCCTGGCCGAGCCAGTCCCATGCCAGGGCCGGCTCGTGGAGCTCGAACGCGCGCGCCGCGTCGTGCGCGGCCAGGTCCCACAGGCCCAGCCGGGTGTACAGCTCGCTACGGTGTTCCCAGGCGGGCGCGTGGTCCGGCCGCAGCGCGATCGCCTTGGTGAGCGCCGCGTCGGCATCATCCCAGCGGCGCCAATCTATGTAGACATGGGCGCGATCGAGTTGCGCGTTGGCAGCATTCAGCCGCTCCAGCCCCTCCCGCACCTCGTCGGCGCGCCGGTCGGCCTCCTCATGCGCCATCCGCTCCTGCCGCCGCGCCTGCTCCGCCTCGCGCCACTTCCAGACCACGCCGGCAAAGCCCACCAGGAACACGAAGAGCAGGGTCGCACTCAGGCTCGCCACCGCCTGGTTCCTGCGGCACCAGCGCCAGGCTCGTTCCAGCGGACGGGCGCGGCGCGCCAGCACCGGCCGATCGGCCAGGAAACGCCGCAGGTCCTCCCCGAGCGCCGCGGCGGTCGGGTAGCGGTCGGACGGGTCCTTTGCCATCGCCTTGAGCACGACCGTTTCGAGATCAAGCGGTACGGACGGGTCCACGGAACGGGGAGAACACGGCTCGTCCTGAGACACCTGGCGGACCAGCTTGTTGCGATCGGATTCCGGGAAGGCAGGCCGCAGTGTCAGCAGCTCGTAGAGCGTCACCCCGAGACTATAGATCTCGCTGCGCTGGTCCGAATCCCCCTTGAACCGCTCGGGAGCCAGGTAGCGCAGCGTGCCGACCACATCCCCGGTGTACGTCAGGTTGTCGCTGTCGTCCGCTTTCGCCAGGCCGAAGTCGGTCACCCAGACGGTCCCGTCGGCATCGAGCAGCAGGTTCGACGGCTTGATGTCGCGGTGCAGCACCCCCTGGCTGTGCGCGTACGCCAGCGCCTCGGCGACCTGCACGCCGATGCGTGTCACGCTCTGCCAGTACTGTCGGCCCGTGTCGGAAAGGGTGCTGTGGGCGGGTAAGTGCACGCCCGAAGACGATCCGCCGGGCCCGGCGAGCGCGCCGCGCAGGGGGAATCCGCTGGGCGGGGCGGCGCGTTCGGCGGCCCCGCCGCCGGACGAATGGTCGCACCGGCCGGTAATGAGGGCTTCGGCCATACGGTGGGCGGAGGGGATCGAGTGCGAGCGCCCCTCCGGCTCCGCAGACCGATCCGCTTCATCGCGTGCCGCGCGGCCCGTGCCTGTCTGCGCCTCACGCAGGCGTCTCAGTTCGTCCAGCACCTCGTCAAAGCCGAGCCCGTGGA
>JBGPMX010000773.1:0-2733 GCA_041487215.1 Planctomycetia bacterium
ACCGAGCAGCCGCTTGAGCCCGGCCGCTGGTACCACGTGCTCATGACGTACGACGGCTCGCGCATCGCGGCCGGAATCCGTGTGTACGTGAACGGGCAGCCGCAGAAGCTGGTGGTGCACCTGGACGAGCTGAACCAGTCGTTCGAGACCGGCGAGCCGCTGCGCATCGGCGCGCGCGGCAGCGACGGCCGCCTGGACGGCTCGATTGCGGACGTGCGCGTTTACCGCCGCGTGCTCGAGCCCGACGAAGCGGCGCTGCTCGCTAGCGCCGACGCCGTCTCCTCGATCGCCGCCCTGCCGCCGGAACGCCGGACGGCAACCCAGGCCGCCAAGATGCGTGCCTGCTTCCTCGCTACGCGCGCGCCCGCACCGGCGCGCAACGCGGTCCAGGATCTGCTCGACGCTCAGGCCAGCAGGGAGCGGCTGATCGCAAGCTTTCCGGGCACCATGGTGATGCAGGAGCTGCCGACGCCGCGTGCCACGCACGTTCTCCTGCGCGGCCAGTACGATCGACCGGGAGAGCGTGTCACGCCCGGTGTACCCGGCATCCTGAACCCCATGCCGCCGGGGGCGCCGAGCGACCGGGTCGGCCTCGCCCGCTGGCTGGTCGATCCTTCCAACCCACTCACGGCCCGCGTGCAGGTGAACCGCTATTGGCAAGCCTATTTCGGCACGGGGCTGGTGCGGACGGTCGAGGACTTCGGGGCGCAAGGCGACCCGCCCAGCCACCCCGAGCTGCTCGACTGGCTGGCCTGCGAATTCATGCATTCCTGTTCGTCGCGGCGAGGCGCGCATGAAGCGGCAGCCGGCGCCTGGGACATCAAGCACGTCCAGCATCTCATCGTGACATCGGCGACCTACCGGCAATCCTCCCGGCTGACGCGCGCGCTGCTCCAGCGCGATCCCGAGAACCGCTTGCTGGCACGTGCGCCGCGCCTGCGCCTGTCTGCCGAAATCGTCCGCGACCAGGCGCTGGCGGCGAGCGGTCTTCTGGTGCAGACGGTCGGCGGCCCGTCGGTGCGGCCGTACCAACCGGCCGGTCTCTGGAAGGAGCTCACCGGGGCCGAGGACTACAAGCAAGGGCACGGAGAAGATCTCTACCGCCGCAGCATGTACACGTTCTGGAAGCGGACCGTACCGCCTCCCACGATGATCACGTTCGATGCTTCGAGCCGCGAGACGTGCCGCGTGCGCGAGACGCGAACCAACACGCCGCTGCAGGCGCTGATCCTGATGAACGACGTCGCGTTCGTCGAGGCATCGCGGGCGCTCGCCGAGCGCGTGATGAAAGAGGCGGGCCCGGCGCCCGAGGATCGCATCGCGCACGCCTTCCGGCTCGTCACCGCGCGTGGCCCGTCGGCCGGCGAGCTCGGCGTGCTGCGCGGCGACTTCGCGCAGCACCTGGCGCAGTACCGCGCGCACGCGGAACAGGCGCTGGAACTGGTTCGGATCGGCGAGTCCCCGCGCGACCCGGCGCTCGATGTTGCCGAGCTCGCCGCCTATACCGCCGTGGCGAACTTGATTCTGAACCTGGACGAAACGGTTACCAGAGAGTGAGGGGCAGGGTATGAATCCCACGGATGAAGCGCGTCTCATGATCACGCGCCGCCACTTTTTCGGGCGGGCGAGCGCCGGCATCGGGGCGATCGCGCTGGCAGCGCTGCTCGAGCGCGATGCGCGGGCGGCCGCCGGTTCGGACGGGAGCGCCTTGCCCGGCTTGCCGCACTTCGCTCCCCGAGCCAGGCGGGTGATTTACCTGTTCCAGTCCGGCGCGCCGTCGCAGATGGATCTCTTTGACTACAAGCCGGCGCTGAGGGATCGCCGCGGCAGCGAGCTGCCTGATTCGGTCCGCATGGGCCAACGGCTCACCGGCATGACCGCGACGCAGTCGAGTTTCCCGGTTGCGCCCAGCCGGTTCCGGTTTGCGCAGCACGGCGCGAGCGGCGCGTGGCTGAGCGAGCTTTTGCCGTGCACGGCGGCCATCGCCGACCGGCTCTGTTTCATCAAGTCGATGCACACCGAGGCGATCAACCACGACCCGGCCATCACGTTTTTCCAGACGGGGGCGCAGCAGGCGGGACGCCCCAGCATCGGCTCCTGGCTTTCCTACGGGCTGGGCAGCGACAACTCGGACCTCCCGGCGTTCGTGGCCATGGTCTCGCAGGGGACGGGGAATCCGAACGACCAGCCGCTCTACGACCGCCTCTGGGGCAGCGGCTTCCTGCCCACACAGTACCAGGGAATCAAGTTTCGCTCGGTCGGCGACCCGGTGCTGAACCTGTCGAACCCGCCGGGGCTCGACGCGGCGGCGCGCCGCCGCATGCTCGACGACCTGGCCCGGCTGAACGAGAGCAAGCTATCCGAATTCGCAGACCCGGAAATCGCCACCCGCATCGCGGAATACGAGCTGGCGTATCGCATGCAGAGTTCGGTGCCCGAGTTGACCGACCTGTCGGGCGAGCCGCAGCACGTGCTCGACATGTATGGACCCGACGCCGAGCGCCCCGGCACGTTCGCGGCGAACTGCCTGCTGGCGCGGCGGCTGGCCGAACGCGGCGTCCGCTTCATCCAGCTCTTTCACCGCGGCTGGGACCAGCATACGAATCTGCCCAAGCAGATCGCGGGGCAGTGCAGCGACACGGACCGGGCGTCGGCGGCGCTCGTCCGGGACCTGGATCAGCGCAGCTTGCTCGACGACACGCTCGTGGTCTGGGGAGGCGAGTTCGGCCGCAC
>JBGPMX010000774.1:0-2732 GCA_041487215.1 Planctomycetia bacterium
CGAGACCGGCCGCCGGGCGAGCGTCCGGCGGCAGGCCGCGCGCAAGCGCGTCAACGCCGCCGGCAGCGGCACCGTTAGTGCCCTTTCCCGTTCATCGGCTCCGAAGTGTTAAGTCCGGCCCCCTCTCCCGCTCATGGATCCGTGGGAGAGGGCAGGGTGAGGGTCCCATCATCCAGACAAGCGCCCCCCTACCCTGCCCTCTCGCCGCTGTGATCCCTGAGCGCGGGGGCGAGGCGACCGCGACCCGGGGAATCGTGGAAGGACACGCCCCGGCCCGGAGGGCGGGTCACGCGTTGTTCAAGCGGGGCATTATGAACGAACCAGAGCCGGCCGGTCTGGACGGGGAAGTGCGGGAGTGTGCGCTGCGCCTCATGAGCGCCGGCCTGGCCGAGGACTTGCGCTCGGGCGGCGACATCACGTCGCGCGCGCTCGTCCCCGAACGGCTGCGCGGCGCGGCCCGGCTGGTCGCGCGCCAGCCGGGTGTGCTCGCCGGCCTGGCGGTGGCGCGATGCGTTTTCCTGACGCACGCCGCGCTTTGCCCCGCGTGCGGCCTGGCGATGCTCCAGCGCAGGACGGGCGACGGCCTGCGGCTCGCCTGCGCCAACCACCCTGCCTGCCCTGGCGCCAGGCTGCTCGACGATGCCGCCGGGATCGTCTGGCAGCCGGCGTGTACGGACGGTGCCGCGCTGGCTCCCGGACAGGCCGTGGCCCGGATCACCGGGCCGTTACGAGACCTGCTTGCCTGCGAGCGTCTCGCACTCAACTTCCTCCAGCGCCTGAGCGGCATCGCCACCCTGACCCGCCGCTTCTGCGACGCGATCGCCGGGCTTCCGTGCTCGATTTACGACACACGCAAGACAACACCGGGCTGGAGAGCGCTCGAGAAGAGCGCGGTTCGCGCCGGCGGCGGCAGGAACCACCGCATGGGGCTGGACGACGGCGTGCTGATCAAGGACAACCACCTGGTCGCCTGGCGGTTGCGCGCGGGCGCCGCGCGACTCGACCAGGCGGTGACGGCGGCCCGCGCCGCCGCGCCCGCCGGCGTGCCCATCGAGCTGGAGGTCGACTCGATCGCACAGCTCCGCGAGGCACTGCCCGGCCGCCCGGACATCGTGCTGCTCGATAACATGACCCCCGACCAGATGCGGCAGGCCGTGGCGATTCGCGACGGCGCGCGGCCCCGCTTCGCCCTGGAAGCCTCCGGCGGCGTCCAGCTCGGCACGGTGCGGGCCATCGCCGAGACCGGCGTGGACCGTATCAGCGTGGGCGCCCTGACCCACTCGGCCGCGGCGCTCGACCTGGCCCTCGATTTCGAGGAGCCTGCGGAGTGAACATCGAAGTGCTCGAGGTTCTCCGCGCGCAAGGCGGCCGCTGGCTCCGTGCCGTGGATCTGGCCGGCCGCGTGCGCCTGACGCGCGCGCAGGCCCTGCACGCAGTGCGGGAGTTCGAGGCCTTCGGGTTCGGCATCGAGCGGCATCCCGAGCTCGGCATCCGCTATCGCGGCGGCGCCCGCCGGCTCTGCCCCGACCAGATCGAATGGCAGCTCGGTGCGCGGATCATCGGCCGCCGCATTGCCTGCTGGCAGCGGGTCACGAGCACCAACGACGTCGCGGCACGCGCCGCCAAGAGCCGCAGCAACAACGGCCTGGTCGTGCTTGCGGAAGAGCAGACGGCGGGCCGGGGCCGCCACCACCGGCGCTGGGTCGCGCCGGCCGAGACCGCGCTGCTCATGTCGGTCCTGATCTTCCCCCCCGCCGCGGTGTACGACCCCGTGCTGCTCACCCGCCTGGCCGCCGTTACCGTTGCCGACGTGCTGATCACGTCGCTCGCACTCCCCGCGACCATCAAATGGCCGAACGACGTGCGGGTGCACGGCCGCAAGGTCTGCGGAATCCTTGTGGAGGCGCTGTCGCCCCATCGCGGCGCCAGGAGGCGGCCAGCCCTTGAGCCCGCGGACGGCGGCGGCAGCGCGGCCGCGAGCGCTGCACGCCCGGCCGTGATCGGAATTGGCCTGAACGTGAACATGGAACCCGACCATTTCCCGCCCGACATTGCGCCTCATGCCGCATCCCTCATGACGCTGTGCGGCAGGCGTCTCGACCGCTCGGACCTGGCTCGTTCCCTTATCCAGGAGCTGGACCGGACCTACGCCGCGACTCTCTGCGAAGGCACCGAGCGGGTCCTGCGCCGCTGGCACTCGCTGATCGAAGCCACCGGCCGATCGGGCGGCGTGCAGCCGGTGCCACCCGGCATTCCCGGCAGCGACGCCGCCGTCTGACCGCGCGACGCCCGCAGGGCGTTGCGTCGGCCTTGCCGCTCCGCACGCCGTTCCGGATCTAGCGTTCCTGCGGCCGGCGCAGGCGGTCCGGATCCGCGCGCCGCGGATGGTTGGCAGGACCTAACGCTTTTCATGCTTGCCCGTTTGACACCGTTTCACCGCGACCTATGGTTGCCGTGACGGCGCAGGAGCCTGCGAGGTTTTTCCGCGATGGTCACGCCTGAACCGCCCCGGAAGAAACGTGCGAATGTGCGCCCACGCTTTCCCGAGCAGAAGGCGTTGGTTCTATAGCGGAGGGGGGAGCTGGGCCCCTGAGACGGGACCTCCCTCTGCCTTATCGGCCGCTGTTGCCACTCCGTCAGCTCCCGTAGTGGAGGCATGTAAATGCAAACCGGAGGCACGAGATCCATGAGGCAGTTTCAACACAAGCGAGCATTCACGCTCGTCGAGATCC
>JBGPMX010000775.1:0-2729 GCA_041487215.1 Planctomycetia bacterium
AGAGCCGTACCTGGTGCACGGCCGCGCTGGCCGCGGTTTTCGTGAGTGCCGCCGCGATCGCTTACTGGCTGTGGACGGGCTGGCTGCCGTTGCACCGGGCGCGCGCTGCCGCCACGGCCGGGCGCTGGTCGCAGGTCGAGCGTCTGCTCGGGCCGCTCCTGGAACGCCAGCCCCGCCATGCCGAGGCGAATCTCCTGATGGGGCGTGCCCAGCTGGCTGCCCTGCGCTGGGAACGTGGCTTTGAGCACCTGCGGCTCGTCCCCGCGTCGTCGGCTCAGTTCGCCGAGGCGTGCTACCACCAGGGAGCGGCGTGGCTTCACCTCGATCGCGGCGCGCAGGCCGAGAAGAAGCTCCTGGAATGCCTGGCGGCGGACCCGCGCTCGCTGGCCGCACGGGATCAGCTGGCGGAGCTCTACCTGTGGGAGGACCGGCGACGGGAAGCGCGGCGGCGTGCCTGGGAGATGGTCGAGCGGGCGCCGCCGGAGCACCGGGCGCAGGCGCTGGAGCGGCTGTTCCGCGCCGACTTCGCCGAGATCCCTGCCGACGAGCGCATGGCGCGGCTGATGCGGTTCGCGGCGCAGAACGCGCACGATGGCGATGCCGTCGCCGCCCTCGCACCGCTCTACTACTCCGGACCCGAAGGCACCCGGCACGATCACGCGGTTTCCATGCTGCGCGAGTGCCTGGAGCGGCAGCCGGAACACGTCGGCTGCCGGGCCGCGCTGGTCGATATTGCGCTTCAGGAGGACGCCGTGGAGGCGCGGCGGCTGCTCGACGACTGGCCGCCCGAGGGGAAGGATGAGCGCTACTACATCGCGCTCGGCACTCTCGCGCAACAGCACGACGGCGACCCGGCGACCGCCGAGCGGTGCTTCCGGCGCGTGCTGGAATCCGAGCCGGAGAACTCGCGGGTACGCTACCGGCTCGCCGTCTGCCTGCGCCTGCTCGGCCGCACCGATCAGGCCGATTATCAACTCCGCCAGCGGTCCCAGGTCGAGCAGGCGGTCCGCGCGGAACGGGTCAGGGAACTGATCGAACGGTCGTCAGAAGGACTCGGCACCGTGTCGTACCGACACGAGTTGGGTGAGCTCTACGAGAGCCTCGGGCGATTCAAAGAAGCACGCTACTGGTACGCCGAGGCGCTGCGCGCGGCGCCCGAACACCGCCCGAGCGCCGAAGGGCTGCAACGACTGGCCACTCAGCCTGATGTCCGGCCGGTGGACGGCCCCTGAAAGCGGCAGACCGCTTCGGACTAGTGTCCCATTACCGAACCGGGCCTAATCCGCGGAGGCTCCGCTGAGGATGATGAGCATTCGCTGGGCTGCCCCCAGGCCGGGATGGCTGCGCAGTACCTCGCGCAGAGTTGTTTCCGCCTCGGCGTATCGGCTCTGCTCAACGTGGTCGATGGCGGCGAGCACGCGTGTCTCCGGGCCATCGGGCCTGGTGCGCGCCACGGCCGTCAACTCCTGCCTCAGGTCCTCGAGCGCGCGCAATTGCTGGACCTTGGCCCGTGCGCTCTCCGCGTCCGGTTCCCGCCCGGCTCGCTCGTAGGCGGTCACCAGGTCCGAACGCACCGCCAGGTCCCAAGGCGCGAAACGGGCCGCTTGCTCCAGGTAAGCGGCCGCCTGGTCGGCAGAAGATCGTGCGAGCGCACGCTGCGCCAGCGCGCGAAGCGCCGGCACGTAGTCCGGCCGTTCGTCGACCGCCTGGAGCCAGTATCGCTCGGCAAGCTCGTCGTGACGCTGTGCGGCATGCACTTGGGCGAGCAGGTCGAGGAGTTCTGCGCTCGGCACCAGGACCAGCCCCTGCTCGAGCCGTTTCTGGGCGAGGTCCAGCCGCCCGCTGCTGAGCCAGGCAGAACCAAGGTCCTGCCAGAAGGTGGAGCGCAGCACCCGTGGGTCGGCCAGCTCCGGGTCGGTGGCCAGTATCCACTCAAAGCACTCGGCCGCGCGCGCGAACTCGCGCTGCTGATAGGAGGCGTTGGCCAGCAAGAAGTACGCGGACCGGCGGTACGCGGGAAACCCCGCAAGCCGCTCGCACAGCTCGATCGCGCGATCGTTCTGGCCCAGCGACATCAGCACGGCAGCGCGCTGCTGCATCAGCTCGGGATCGTCCGGTTTCTCCCGAGCAAGCGTTGCGTACAGCTCGGCTGCCTCGGCCCAGCGTCCCCGGTGCGCCAGCGTGGCGGCGTAGAACTCGCGGTCCTTGGCGTTCAGGTCGGCGAACTGCTCGTAACGCCGCTCCGCCTCGTCCCAGCGGCCGACCGCGAAATCGCTGCGCGCGATCAGCAGCGCCGCCTCGCGCGAATCGGCGTGTGCCCGCAGGTGCCGGGCGGCATGCGTGATCGCCGCATCCCAAGCGCCGCGCGCGTACGCGGCACGGGCATCGCGCAGCGCGGCCGTGCGCCACCAGCCGACGCAGGCAGAGAACCCGGCCAGCAAGATGACGCCGGCGCTGACGCAGTAGAACAGGCGCGATCGGTGCGAAGACATGGTCCTGTGGGGGGCCGCACGGCTGCCGGTTTGCCCGGACATGCGCGGTTAGCGCGTCGTTGCCGCCTCGGTTTTCTCCTGCGCCGCACGCGCCTCGTCCAATCGTTCGCGGAAGCGCGTCTCGTCGGGCCAGCGTTCGCACACGCGCTCGAGCAGCTCGATCTCTTCCTCGTAACGGTGCTGCTCGTGGAGCTGGGCCGCCTGCGCCCACTGTTCCTGGGTGGGCTGCTCTGCCGA
>JBGPMX010000776.1:0-2727 GCA_041487215.1 Planctomycetia bacterium
CCACCCGGCCGCCGAAGGGGGCGGTACAACGCGCCCATCAACGCTCGAACAGTCCCGGCAGCCGAGCCGCACGCATCGTGCGCTGCCGAGCTCGGCCGCTCGGAGCCGGACGCCCGGACGCGGTAGCACCGCGGGGCTCAACGCGGCATGCCGCCGTGACGAGATCCGAATTCGAAGACCGCTTTGACTAACCAGTTCGCATGACCTAGGCTTGCCTCGAAGTTTTGGATAGACCCTTCCCGAAGTCTCGTCCCCCCAAACAGGGGACCTCGATAAGGGCAAACCCGTCGTGAGGCGGGGACGCAATGCCATGGGTCCCGGCGTGCCGGGATCGCCAGGCTGCCGAAGGGTCCGACATATCGCAACGAAATCCGTCAGGCCCGTTTCGCGGGCGCTCGCTGACACAGAGCCAACGGCGGGAGTGCGCCCCGCGCACCACCCCGCGGCGGCCGGGCGGATCTCGAGTTCCCAACAACCGGAGGGTCTCGCAGTGAACCCCTCATTCCGCAGGCATGCGACTCGGTTTCATCCGCGGCGCCGCGGCGTCATCGCCGTGCTGCTGGCGCTGATGCTCATTTTCGTTCTCGGTCTCGCCGCGTTCGCGATCGACACCGGATACCTGTATATGAACTACGCGCAGCTCCAGACCTGCGCGGACTCCGGGGCTCTCGCCGGCGGCCAGTCCCTCATGAATGACAACATGGTCAAGGCGACGCCGAACTACACCACGGGCCAGAACGCCGCTCGGGCGGCTGCTGTGCAGTACGCGGCGCTCAACCGAGCGGGTACCAGCTTCCCCACCGTGGATTCGAACAGCTCCAACGACTCCAACGGGGACGTCGTGCTCGGATACATGGCCGATCCGACGAACCCGTCCGCGCAGCTCGATACGAGCAACCCCGCCCTCTACAACGCGGTGCGGGTACGGGTGCAAAAGAGCTCGTCGAAGAACGGCCTGGTCCCCGCCTTCTTCTCGCGGGTTTGGGGCAACCAGGGGGAAGCGGTCGCCGCACGGGCCACGGCGGTGGTGAGCGGCACCGTGGTGGGCTACAAGGTGACGGCCACGAGCGGCAATGCGGACTTGCTCCCCTTCGCCGTCAAGCAGGACCGCTGGAATCAGCTGATCGCCGGGGTAGGCACCGACACGTACAAGTACAACTCCGACGGCACGGTCAGCTCGGCGAGCGACGGCATCCTCGAGGTCAACATGTACCCGCTGGCGAACGGCAGCAGCGGCAACTTCGGCACGGTGGACGTGGGGTCGCCCAACAACAGCACGGCCGATCTGAGCCGGCAGATCCGCTACGGCGTGAACGCCACGGACCTGTCGTACCTGGGCGGAGCGCTTCAGCTGGGCCCGGATGGGACCATCAGGCTCAACGGCGACACGGGCGTGAGCGCCGGCATCAAGGACGATCTGGCGTCCGTCAAGGGGAAGCCGCGATCGATGATGCTCTACTCGACCGTGACGGGCAACGGCAACAACGCGATGTATACCGTCGTCGGCTTCGTGGGCGTTCGCATCGTCGACGTGAAGCTGACGGGGAATCCGAAGCAGGTGATCGTGCAGCCGGCTGTCGTGTTTGACAACACCGCGCTCACCAGTAACACGACGCCGACTGCCTCCAAGTACGTCTACACCAACTCGCGGATGGCGCGCTGAAGTGGGTTCCACCTCACGGAGACGCCTATGACGAGAGAGAATCAGGCCGAGTGCAGCTGAAAGGACCTCGAATTCGGTAATTCTCTCTCTCTATAGGGGTGGGTTATGAAGAAGACCAATCAGAACGGCAATCAACCGCGGAAGAACGCGTCCCTCGGGCATCGGGCGTACCGGCTGCTACGGGCCGCCCTGCTGCACGCGGCGACGACCTTCGCCCTCGTCCTGCCCAGCCTGGGCAGCCTCTGCCGCGGCGAGGTGGTCTTGGTCGATGCGCAGCAACCGAGCGGGTTGGTCGCGGTGACCGCCGGCGATGCGGAGCGAACGGCGGCCGACAGCACGCCGCTCACGCGGGTCGAGGAAGACTGGGAGATGGTGGTGGGCGAACCGGATCTACCGCTGTCGGCGCCGCAGGTCTGCACGGTCATGACGCCATTCGAGGACGAGACCAACTCGTATGTCGCATTCTACGTGAATCACCGGCTGAACCCGTCGGCGGCCCCGGGGGGCGTCGAGGTGCAGTTCTGGTACGGGGGGCGGCAGCAGAGCTGGGCGGGGCAGGGGAGCAACAACCTGCTGCACCACGCGGACGAGACCGTGAGCTGGACGCAGCGCCTCGAGGTGCGCGACGGTTCACTCCGCTTCGAGATCCGGAACGGCCACTCCGAGACGTGGGGCGACTTCGGCGAGGACCACAGCCTGCGGGTCAGTGTGCCGAGCACGCTCGAGTCGCTGCCCCACTATCAATCGGCTACTTCGGTGAACTGCTCGGGCGTGACGTTTGCTTCCGACCGGGTGCGATCGCTGGTGCTCCGCGATGTGCGGGGCTACGCCGCGGACGGCACGCTCCTGTTCGAGGAATCGAATCCGGTCGTCGTTTTTGAGTCACAGTCGGACTGAGAACAAGCCGTAGGGCCGGGGTCGGGGTGCTCCTGTCACCGGGTTCCTTCGGTAACGGAGAAGAAACATGATCACACTCCCGACATTGATGGCCCGGTTGCAGCACGCCCTGGACCTGGGGTTGATGGTTCGCATCCGCCGGCTGGTTCGCAGGATTCGCCGGCTGC
>JBGPMX010000777.1:0-2725 GCA_041487215.1 Planctomycetia bacterium
GCCGCTGTTTCGCGGAATGCTCGCGCGCCCCCGCCCCGCGAACGACCGGCCCCCCGCCCCCGCCGCCGCATCGGACTGGGGCCTCGACCCGTCGCTGTTCGGTAAGCGCCCGGACGGGACCCCGATCGACGCCGCAAGCCTCTGCGTGCGTGCGCCGTCGATCATCGAGCTGCGGCTGCCCGCCGACCTGGCGGCGGGCTCTGAGCTGGTCACAACGGCGCTACTCGACCCGGAAACCGGCGCGGAGGGAAGCGTTCAGCTCCGGGTGCTCACCGTCAGACCCGCACCCGAAGTCGGGCTGGTTCCCAGCGAGCTGACCGTGACTCTCAGCAATGGGCAGTGGACGGCGGATAATCGAAAAAGTTCTTACGCCACACCGATTCTCGTGAATGAAGGTAGCGCCGCGCGGAAACGCATCGAAGCGGCGCTCGACGACTTCCGCAATCTGTTCCCCGCGGCGCTGTGCTATACGCGCATCGTCCCGGTGGATGAAGTCGTCACGCTCACCCTGTTCTACCGCGAGGACCATCAGCTCGCCCGATTGATGCTCGACGACGCCGAGCGCGCGTACCTCGACCGTCTCTGGGACGAGCTGCATTACATCAGCCAGGACGCGCTGACGCTGGTGGATGCCTACGCCCAGCTGATGGAATACGCGACACAGGACGCCGACCCGAAGGTGTTCGAGCCGTTGCGCAAGCCGATCCACGACCGTGCCGCGGCCTTCCGGCAGCTGCTGATCGACACCGAGCCGAAACATCTCGACGCGTTGCTCGACTTCGCGGCGCGCGCCTATCGGCGCCCGCTGACGGACGCTGAAGCGCACGAGCTCCGCGCCCTGTACGCCAGGTTGCGTGAGCAGGAGATGGCGCACGACGAGGCGTTTCGCTTGACGCTCGCGCGGGTGCTGGTGGCGCCGGCGTTTCTCTACCGCATCGAGAAGCCCGGCCCCGGCGCCGGGCAGAGCCCGGTGGCCGACGGGGAGCTGGCCAGCCGGCTCAGCTACTTTCTCTGGTCCGCAGAGCCGGACGAAGAACTGCGGCGGGTCGCGGCGGCCGGCCGGCTCCATGACTCGGAGACGCTCGTCGCCCAGACCCGGCGGATGCTCGGCGATCCCCGCGTGCGGCGGCTCGCGACGGAATTCGCCTGCCAGTGGCTGCACATCCACGACTTCAACCAGCTGGACGAGAAGAGCGAGCGGCACTTCCCCGAGTTCGCCGGCCTGCGCGACTCGATGTACGAGGAGTCCATCCGTTTCTTCACCGACCTGTTCCAGAACGGCGGCTCGGTGCTCGACATCCTGGACGCGGACTATACGTTCCTGAACGAGCAGTTGGCGGAGTTTTACGGTATTCCACTGCAGCAGACGATTCAGCCGGATAGTCAGCGCGATGGTCAGCCGGGAAAGGCGGACGCGCTTTCCGGCTGGCGTCGCGTGGACGGCGTGAAGCCATATGGCCGGGGTGGGATCCTCGGCCAGGCGACGACGCTGGCGAAGCAATCCGGCGCCTCGCGCACCAGCCCGGTGCTGCGCGGCAATTGGGTCACCGAGGTGTTGCTCGGCGAGAAGCTGCCGCGTCCGCCGAAGGATGTGCCGCGGTTGCCCGAGGACGAGGCGGCGACGGAAGGCCTGACCGTCCGACAGCTCGTGGAGCAGCACAGCGCGGACCCGAAGTGTGCGGTGTGCCACCGCCGCATGGATCCGTACGGCTTCGCGCTGGAAGGCTTCGACGCCATCGGCCGCCGCCGTGACAACGATCTGGGCGACCGGCCCATCGACACGCGAACGACCACGATGGACGGCGCCGAGTTCGACGGCATCGACGGGCTGCGCGGCTACCTGCTCACGCAGCGGCGCGACGCGTTCCTGAGGCAGTTCTGCCGCAAGCTGCTCGGCTACGCCCTGGGCCGCGCGGTGCAGCTCTCGGACGAGCCGCTGCTGGCGGAGATGCAGGCGGATCTAAGAGCCAGGGACTATTCCCTCGCCGCCGCAATCGAGACAATAGTGCTCAGCCGGCAGTTCCGCGAAATTCGCGGAATTGACGCGGCCTATGAAGACGAGTGACGACTCGAGGCGGACGCGGGTAACTCGGTGCTGCGCCGGTTTGAAGAACGACCCCCCCTTTGTCCCGCCTTAGCAAGCGCGGGACCGTGGGAGTGGGCTGATGAAAAGATCTGTACGGTTTTTGACCTCATTCTGTGACGCGGATACCCCCCCTTGTCCCCCCCTTCGCAAGGGGGGGAAGGGGGGGTATCCGCTGCCCCGAGCCCAAAGGTTTCACTCGGATCGCTCGCGGGCAGACGGCAAACAGACAGACCCCGGAGACGCTCATGATGACGGACCACAGATTCTCGCGACGTGCCATGCTCCGCGGGCTCGGCGTGACCATGGCCCTGCCCTGGTTCGAATCACTTCCCGTATGGGGGGACGAGCCGATCGGCAGCGCGCCCGGTAGCGCGGCACCGGTCCGGCTCGCCGTGCTCTTTGCCGGCAACGGCTTTCACAGCAAGGAGTGGTGGGCCCAAGGGGACGGCAAGAGCATGGAGCTCGGCAAGGTGCTCGAGCCGCTCGCCGACTTCCGCGAGAGGATGCTCTTCATCCGCGGCTTGTACAACGCCGAGGCGCTCAAGGGGAACATCCACAGCTCGCAGACCGGCAATCTCCTCTCCGGAGCGCCGCTGGCATCGGGCGGCGATATCCGCTCCGGCACCAGCATCGACCAGC
>JBGPMX010000778.1:0-2723 GCA_041487215.1 Planctomycetia bacterium
ACCTCGAAGCGATCAACCCCGAGATCCGGATCACGACGCATGAAGTCCGGCTCAGCTCGGCCAACGCGCTCGAGCTGCTCGGTCCCTACGACATCGTCATCGACGGCACGGACAACTTTCCGACGCGGTATCTGGTCAACGACGCCTGCGTCCTGCTCGGCAAGCCCAACGTGTACGGCTCGATCTTCCGGTTCGACGGGCAGGCGTCGGTCTTCCACCCGCCCGAGGGCCCGTGCTACCGCTGCCTCTACCCCGAGCCCCCGCCGCCCGGCATGGTCCCGAGCTGCGCCGAAGGGGGCGTGCTGGGCGTGCTCCCCGGCGTGATCGGCTGCATCCAGGCCACCGAGGCCATCAAGCTGATCCTGGGCAAGGGTACGCCGCTCATCGGCCGGCTCCTCCTCTACGACGCGCTCGAAATGCGGTTCCGCGAGCTGCGCGTGCGGCGCAACCCCGAATGCCCGCTCTGCGGGGATCACCCGACCATCCGTGCGCTAGTAGACTACGAGCAGTTCTGCGGGGTACGCGGGCAGGAGGAATCCGGCCCCCAGCTCGGATCGGAATGGGAGACCAGCGTCGATGAGCTCCGGGTGCGGCGCGAGCGCGGTGACGACTTGCTCCTTCTCGACGTCCGGAACCCGGAAGAGTGGGCGATCTGCCACATCGACGGCGCCAGGCTGCTGCCGCTGGGGGAGCTGCCTGCACGCGTGCACGAGCTTGATTCGGCACGCGAGATGGTGGTGCACTGCAAGAGCGGCCTACGCAGCGCCCGCGCGGTCGCATTCCTGCGCGATGCCGGGTTCCGCAAGATCAAGAACCTGCGCGGCGGCATTCTCGAGTGGGCGAATCGGATCGATCGCTCCATGCCAACCTACTGACGAGGTCCCATCGTGCTCCACGCCGTGCCGCTCGTGCTGTCGCTGCTCCTCGCGCCCCCGGCGGATCCGCCCGTCCCGCCTCCGGACGACGAGGCCGTGCGGGGGTTTCCCGAGGGAGATCCCGGCCCGCTCCCCGAACGCGTGAACTGGGACCTCAAGCGGGCGGTTACCGGCGAGACCAAGACGCGGACGCGCATGACGCTCGAGGGCCTCTGGCGGTTCAGCGCGGTGCCGACGCGCGAAACGCCGGTCGTGCGCAACGAGATGGGCTGGATCCAGATGCCCGGTCACTGGTCGCGCGGCAACGCGCGCGCCTATGACGCGCGGTTCCGCGTGGCCGACGGGCTCTGGCACGGCATGCCGCTCGAGACACTCCCCTGGGCGTGGGCCGAGCGCGACCTGGCCAGCACCGAGAGGTGGCTCGCGTACCGCGTGCTGCTGGTGGTGGGCGGCGCCTGGGCCGACGCCGATGTCTTTGTGCAGGCCGAGCCGCTCCAGGGGACAGACCAGGCCGGCACCCGCCGCTTCGACGTCACGGAATCGCTCATCTACCCCGGCAGCGTGCCGCTCAGCATGCGGCTCCATTCCGACCCGGCACCCGACGGCCCGGATGCACCCGCCGCCGCAGCCGACTACATCGGCCTGGAGTTGGTCCCGACCGGGCCGCGGGTGGAGTCGATCGAGCTGCGCCGGGACGAGGCGCGGGGCGAGCTCGAGGTCCGTCTGGCACTCGTTCGCCCCGTCGGCATCCCGCTCCGCGCGGGGGCCCAGGCGGTCCCGCTGGCCATCGGGCTCGGCCTCGATGACCCGGACACCGAGACGACCATTCAGAAGCGGGACGAGCTGATCGGGTCGCTGCCGGATCGCAGCCGCACGGTGACGCTCCGCATCACCTGGTCGGCCGAGCGGGGCAGCCCGCCGCCACATCAAGCCCGGCTGCGCGTGCGGTTCGGCACAACCAGCGGGGCACTTTACGACGAGCCGTTCCCGGTGTTGTTCGAGCCCCGTGCGCTCGCGGCCGTGGAGCAAGAACCGGCACAAGCCGGAGCGCGGCCGCCCCGAGCCGAACCGCGCTAGCCCGGATGATTCCTTGCGCTGGAGCCGGGGATTCGCCGGAATTCCGACGGCAGGCCGCCGGGGCGCCTGAACTCTGGCGACTCCCGCTACGACGGCGCGCGGCGGTGGTACTGGGTCAGTTTGAGGAACGCCCCCCCCTTGTCCCCCCCCTTCGCAACGGGGGAAGGGGGGGGTATCAGCCAAACTGACCCAGTACCGCGGTGGTCCTTCTCTTGAACTTTTTTCCCAAGGCCCCTACAATCCCCCCCCTTTCGCATGCTCAGGGTCGAGCGCGCGCCGCACTGGCAGGGAGGCCTCTCATGAGCGATCGCACCGCACGCCGCTGGGGCCGTCTGGTCCTGGCGCTCGCGCTCGCCTGGGTTGTCGCTCCCTCGTCGCTCGACGCGCAGAGCGATCGGCAGCCCCCGCGCCGTTCGGGACGCCCTTCGGGCGAGGATCCCAATTGGCGCGCGGCGCCCGACGCGCGCGACGGGGAACGGCCCGCGCCGCGGCGACAGCCGGTCGAGCGGTTCGCGGGGCGGCCCGCCGACCGTGCGGCGGACGCCAGCGAGTCACCCGGCCGGGCGCCCGACCCGCACCTCGACCATGGGCCCCAGGTCTGGCGCGAATACGATCTCGCACCTTACACCGGTCAGCTCGCCATCGAGCCGCACCCCGAGCAGACAGTGGTCGAGTGGGTCCTGCGCCAGACCGGCCTGGAGACCTGGCACGGCGAAGAGGTCGCGGTGCTGTGCGCGACGCGCGGCAAGCTGAAAGTCTTCCAGACCCCGG
>JBGPMX010000779.1:0-2689 GCA_041487215.1 Planctomycetia bacterium
CGCGCCGCATTCTGGGCGCACCGGTGGGCAAGCCACTCGTGGCGCCCGAACAGTGCAAGCCGCGCATACGCTTCCCCAACCGGTGGACACTTGGCGCCTGGGCCACGCGCAGTATCCGGTCTAAAACCGGATGTTCATCGCTCCACTCGTCCCACGTCTCAATCGAGAGGCCTTACCGTCCGGCGGAGATTTACTGCCCGGGCCCCCCCTGTGCACCCACCGAGCGGGCGGTCGTTCCCATTGAGCGACTGCCGCCTACTGGATCTGTTTGAGGTACTCGATGATATCGGCGAGCTCCTGGCGCGACAGGTCCTTCTCGAGCCCTTCGGGCATGAGCGATTTGCCGGTGGAGTGGATCTCGTCGATCTCCTCGCGCAGCAGCGTGTCCTCGGCCCCCTCGGCCCGCCGTAGCGTGATGCTGGTGGCCGATTCGTTCGCGATGATGCCACTGAGCACGCTGCCCGACTTGGTGGCAACCACGTAGTTGATGTAAGGGGGAGCGAGCGCCGCGTTCGGATTGAGCACATCCTCGAGCAGCGCGGCGCGCTCACGCTTGCGTACGCCGACCAACTCCGGCCCCACGGCGCGCCCTACCCCCTGCACGGTGTGGCATTGCACGCAGTGCTTGGTGAAGAGCGCCTGGCCGCGTGCCCGATCGCCGCTCATTTCGGCGACATCGGCGTACTCCTCAACCACCTTGCGGCGATCGGTGTTGGTGTCGCGCGCAAACAACTGGGCCGCGCGCTGGCGGATCGCAGGATCCGGGTGGTTGCGCAGCTGGTCGCGCCGCGCCGGCTCAATCTCCGCGCGTGCCACCTCGTCCGCCTCGACGGCGTCGAGCAGCGCGGCGCAGCCCGCGGGGAAGCGGAGGACTTCGTCGAGCACCTCGCGACGCAGCGCCGGGCTCTCACTCGCCCAGCGCTCGATCAGCAGTGCCGGCACGCTCGGGTCGTGGAAGCCGCCGAGCGTGCGGACCGCCGCCAACTCGACCGCCTCGGGATGTTCATGCCCCATCAGTTGGACCAGGGGGTCGCGCGCACCGGCCAGCGGGCCGAGGCCGAGCGTGCGCGCCGCATCCGCGCGATCACCGGCAGGACGAGCCGGGTCGAGCGCCAGGCGGCGGGCCATTTCGAGCACCCCGGCCAGGTCCAGAGGAGATTTCTCCACAGGGGGATTCGCCGCGGCGGGCCCGTCGCGGTGGAGTAGCGCGCCGAGCGACCGGCCGTCGCGCGCCAACCCCTCGGCCAGGCCGGCCAGCAGCGCCAGCGACGAGCGTGGCAGCTCCTCGCCGCTCCCCACCAGGTCGAGCATGCCGCGGACCTCGGCCGCGTCCCCGCGCGCACCGACCATGAAGGCCAGGCGGTGGAGCAGCCCGCGCCGCTCGCTGTTCGGCTCCGCGCGGAAATCGTCGTGCCGCCCGAGCAGTTCGGCCAGCAACCGCCCGGCCCGGTCGCGCGCCGAGCTCAGGATCGCCAGCCGCTCCCAGCGGCTCGCGCTGTCGCGCGACGCCAGTTTCGCCAGGATCTCGAGCGATGCCGCGTCGTCCCGCACGCCGAGCGTGCAGGCGAGCTGGAAGCGCACGCGATCGTCCGGGTCGTCACCGAGCGCGCGCACGGCGGGGCGTAGCGCAGCGGACTCGTCGAGCCGCGGTTCGGCCAGGCGCAACGCGTGCACGCGGACCGCGGGGTGTGGATTGGCGAGCGCCCGCACCAGATCGTCGTCCGAGAGAGCGGACAGGCCGTCGAGCGCGTGCAGGGCATGCAGCCGAGCGACCGGGGAGGCGGTCGTTCGAGCCAGCGCCTCGAGCGCGGGGACCGCGTGCCGATCCTGCCGCTCGAACAGCAGCCGCTGCGCGGTATCGCGGCACCAGCCGTTCGGGTGCTCGAGCAGCGCGACCAGCTCACCGGACGAACGCTCGTCGATCCGTCCCGGCGGCTTGGGCCGCGCCCCGTCCGGCCGGATGCGGTAGATGCGGCCGCGGTCGCTCCCTGCGCGCAGGTCCAGCGTCTTCTCGATGGAGTCCGGGATCCACTCGGGATGCTCGATCACAGCGCGGTACATGTCGACGACGTAGAGCGCCCCGTCCGGGCCGGTGGCCAGATACACTGGGCGGCACCAGGCGTCGGTGGATGCGAGGAACTCGTGCGTCTCTTCACCCGGCGCGCGGCGGGCGATGAACGTGGGGCCATCCGGCTCGAGCACGTCGCGGTGCACGAGGTTTCCCACGGCGTCGCACACGAACACGTTGCCGCGGTATTCCTCCGGCAAGAGATCGCCGCGGTAGACATGGATGCCGCACGCCGCCGTGAATCGGCCCACGTCGAGCGGGTCGTTGAACCGCTCCGGCTGCTCGCTGATCGGGAAGACCTTCGCCTTGCTGCCGTGGTCCGCCACCTCCTGGATCACACTGGTGATGCCGGCGAGCGGGTTGCGGTCGGCGTACCGCGTGCCCATCACCGCGTGGCGGATGTGCGCGCTGTTGTTGCAGACGAAACGGTTTCCCCAGTCGTCGAACGCGATGCCGTACTGCGACTCCCCGGCCACCGGCTCGATCCAAGCGTCGTCCGGGCGCATGCGGAAATCGCGGCGCCGGATCGGCACTCCGGGGCGATCGGCGTGCTCGGGCGCCTCGATGGCACCGTCGCTGTCGCCGTTGGCGCCATAGATCCAGTTGTCGAGCCCCCAGACG
>JBGPMX010000780.1:0-2687 GCA_041487215.1 Planctomycetia bacterium
CCGGGGAAGGACTCGACTTCGACCTCCGCCGTCTGGCCCACCCGAACCTCGCTGGCGTGCCGTTCAGGCACCTTGGCTTTTAGCTTGAGCGGCGTGTCGACGATAAGCGAGAAGAGGCGGGTGCCCTGCCGCGCGAGCTCGCCGACGGCCATCCAGCGTTCGGCCACGGAGTACTCGACGGGCTGGCCGTCGAGCACGAGCGTGGGCGCGACGATGCGTGCGTCCGTCAGGCGCTGCCGCGCGGATGCGAGTTCCGCCTTGCGCTCGAGCGCGCTGGCCAGGGTGGCACGCGCGGTGAGGATAGCGGCCTCGTGCGCGGCGCGCGCGACACGAAACTCGCTCTGGACCTGTTCCAGGCTGTCCTGGCTGATCGCCTTGCGCTCGTAGAGGTCCGCCGCGCGCGCCGCGCGCTGGTCGGCGTACTGCATCTGCTCGAGCGCCTTCACCACGGTGGGGATCTTGTCCAGCTCCAGGTCTTCCAGGGGCAGTTGCTTGAGGCCGAGCTTCGCCAGCTCGGACTCGAACGCCCGCTCGGCCTGGTCCGCTGCCAGCCCCAAGTCGGTGGGGTCGAGCTCGAGCAGCAGGTCACCGCCACGCACGCGGTCGCCGGTGTCGCGCAGCAGGCGGCCGACCCGCCCGTCGACCTTCGCGCTGATCGTGATCTCCTCCCAGGGCTCGAGCGTGCCGACGACCTCGATCGCGCGACGCAGCGCACGGAATTCGACCGGCGCGACGGAGATAGGGATCGCGGCGGCTGCGGCGGTCCGATCCGGCGCGTCGGCCACGGAGCCGCGCGGCGCGCAGCCCGGCAACGCGGGCAGGAGCAACAGGGCGAGCACGGCGGGAGCCGAGCGGGCAGGAATCATGCGAGGGCTCGTACGGGTGGGGGAGAGTCAACCGGCAGCGCGTCTACTATACCTGAGGGGGAGTCTCCTTTCCACGCTCGCACCCCGCCTGCGGGCGCCCTTCACCCCCGGGTTCAGCACCCCTCACCCCCAACCCCTCTCCCCACGCTCGCCCCTATGATCCATGAGAGGGGCTGCCGTGGGGCGAGGGGAGAGGTGTGGGCGAAGAGAGCCTCTCCCATGAGGAGATGATGTACCGAGGAGCGTGCGTGGGGAGAGGGGGCGGGGTGAGGGGTTGTTGCCGAACGGGAGACCTGCGGTCCATGCAGCGGCGAGGGCGGGAGACCCGCGCCGAACAGAATGCATGAGCGGGAGAGGGGCCGGACTCCGAAAGCCCGGAACGGATGAATCGGAAAGGGCCCTAATCCGGCACGATCAGCTTCTCGGCCGCCTGGATCGCGTCGGGGAGGCCGCTCGCATCGGCGACGCGTCGGATGTCGCGTACGAGCCGGGCGATCTTCTTGCGCTGCTCGGTGAACTGTTCGCGTTCTTCCTGGGCCCGTTTCAGGTAGTCGCTCTGCTGGCCCAGCGATATGCCGCCGCTCTTGGCCAGGTTGAGCAGCATCCCCTCGACCTGGAAGGAGCGCGTCATGAGCTCGCCGGATTCGCGGACCTGCTCGAACATCCGCTTCAGGCCGCTGGCCTGCCACAGCCAGTCGCGCAGCGCGTCGCGGATCGCCTGGTCCAGCGGGTTGCCCTGCTCCTTGGCGACGCGCTCGACGGATCGCGCCCACGCGGCGTCCGGCCCTTCGAGCGTGACTTCGAGGGTGACGGGCTTGGGTGCTCGGCCGGCTTTGTCTTTGGCCATGGGCTTACGCGGCGGGGGCGGAGTCGCTCTGGGGCGGGCACTTCTCGAGCACGTCGGCCAGCTCGGTGGAGTCAATGACCTCCTTGGTCACGAGCCGCTCGGTGAGTTCGTCGAGTGCCGCGCGGCGTGTCGCGAGCAGTGCCTGGACCTTGGTCTCGGCCTCGCCGACGATGCGGCGGACCTCCTCGTCGATCTCGCGCGCGGTCTGCTCGCTGTAGCCGTGCTCCTGGCCGCCGGCCTGGGGAGGCAGGAAGACGGAGCCCGGCTCCTGGAGCGAAATGCGGCCGAGCCGCGAACTCATGCCGAAGTTCTTGACCATGCGGCGCGCGAGGGCGGTGGCGCGCTCCAGGTCGTTCTGGGCGCCGCTCGAGGTCTCGCCCAGCATCTCCTTCTCGGCCGCGATGCCGCCCAGCAGCACCTGGATCTCGCCCTCGAGCTGCGACTGGGTCGCCAGGTAGCGATCGTCTCGCGGGCGTTGGAGCGTGTAGCCCAGCGCCGCCATGCCGCGGGGGATGATGGAGATCTTGTGCACGGGGTCGACGTGCGGCACGAGCGCGGCGACGATGGCATGCCCCGCCTCGTGCACTGCGACCCGCCGCTTCTCCTCAGGCCGCATCACGCGGCGCCGCTTCTCGATCCCGGCGATGGCCCGCTCGATGCCGTCCTCGAGCTCGTAGCGGCTCACGTGGGCCTGGCCGCCCCGCGCCGCCAAGAGCGCCGCCTCGTTGACCAGATTCGCCAGGTCGGCGCCGACGAAGCCGGGGGTCAGCGCGGCCACGGCGCGGAGATCCACGTCCGGACCGAGCTTCACGTTGCGGGCATGCACCCGCAGAATCGCCTCACGGCCGTTGATGTCCGGCCGGTCCACCATCACGTTGCGATCGAAGCGGCCGGGCCGCAAGAGCGCCGCGTCCAGGGTCTCGGGGCGGTTGGTCGCGGCCATGATGATGACGCCTCGGTCGGACTCGAAGCCG
>JBGPMX010000781.1:0-2685 GCA_041487215.1 Planctomycetia bacterium
CCGCACGCTGATGCGGGCGATGCGCGCGGCCACGGTGCGGTGGATGCCGTGCGGGACGAGCAGCCAGCGCTCGGAGATCGCCCAGCCGAGCAGCTCCGAGTCCGGGAAGGTCTGAGAGCCGCCACGCGGGCGGCGGTACTCGATCCGCACCGGGTAGACGCTGCCGCTGAGGCGGTCGCGCACGCGATCGCGGACCTGGTCGTCGGGGTCCATGCGCGGCGCCGTGCGCAGGTCCGCGGCACGCCAGGGCGGCACCGTCCGGCGCGCGTATACGCGGCTCGCGAAGGCGGCGCCGAGCGGCCGGCCCTGCGCATCGAGGATCAGCGCGGCCGCTGCGGGCCGCGGCCCGCGGCCGAACAGCGCGTCCTCGGCCGCCCCGCGCTCCGCCGCCGCGGCGACCAGCCAGAACGACTCGCCCGCCGCCGCGTCGCCGGACCCGGCTTCCCACGCCGTCACGCTGCGCAGCGGAGCCGCGGCGAGCACCCACTCATCCGCCGACCACTGCGGCGTGACCGCCACCAGCGGCGTGTTCGCCTCGATCGCCGCGTCAGTGAAATCCGGCACCGTCCAGCTCGCGTCCGCTTCGATCGGCTCGAGCACCAGCGCGGGCACGTCGAGCAGCACGCCGCTGCGCCGCGCTAGCGTGCGCCGACCGCTCGCCTCGGTCACCTCCCAGCGCTCGATTCGCTGCGGATCCACGCCCGTGTCCGGCACCACGAGCGCGCGTGGCGCCACCGCCACGCCCATGAGCTGGATCGCCTTCTTATCGCGGGCCAGCTGCTCGAGCTGCCGGTCTTCGAGGAACGATGTCATCACCTCGCCGGCGCCGCTGATCGCGTCCGCGTCATCGTCCGCGGGCAGCTTCACGAACAGATCGACCGCGACGAGGGCCGATCGCGCCGCGGAGAGGATCGCATCATGCCGGTCGCGCGGCTCGTCCGCGTGGGCCGGCGACCGGCAGGCCAGACCGAGCGCGACGGCACCCAGCACGACGAGCAGCACGCGTAAGGGACGGTGCGGCGCCCGAGCACCGGCGAGCGCCGCCCGGCGCCGCGGCGCGCCCGTCGCGCAGGCATCGGTCTTGCGGTCCATAGCTCAATCCTCGCGGTTGAAGTCTTCCTTGTAGTCGAGCACCAGCGGCTGCCGGAACTGGCCGCGGCGAATCTCGAGCAGCACGCGCGCGGGCCGCGTGGTGTCGGCCATCAGCTCGTCGTAGATCTTCTGCACGTCCGCCGTGGTCTTGACCTCGCGCCGCTCGATCTTGAGCAGGATGTCACGGCGTCGCAGGCCGGCCTTCTGCGCGTTGCCCGGCGCGCGCACGCCGTTCACGAACACGCCCCCTTTTTCGTAGAAGAAGAGGTCCGGCTCGGAGAACTCGTTGAACTCCTTCACGGTGAGGTTCCAGCGCTTGCAGGCGAAGTCCGCGCCAGTCACCGAGCCCTTGAGCAGCGGCGTAACGTGCATCGTGACGCGCACCGCGCCGCGCTGGACGGCGAGCTCGCACGGCTCGCCGACCGGCAGGTCGGCGACGCGTCGCCGCGCCGCCGGCAGATCCTCGGCGTACATCGCGCTGATTGGCTCGCCGTTCAGCTCCACCAGGATGTCGCCGGCGCGCACCGCCGCGGCCAGGGCCGGCGAGTCGCGCTCGACGTCCCGGATCAGCACGCCGGAATCCGAACGCGTGAACGTGTTCGTGCTGAAGTCGCGCAGCGGCTGCATCTGCAAGCCGATCCAGGCACGGTCCACCCGCTTCTGCGTGCGCAGACGTTCCACGATGCCGCTAACCACGTTCGACGGGATGCTGAAGCCCAGCCCCTGCCCAGCCGAGACACCCAGCGTGTTGATGCCGATCACCCGCCCCTCGATGTCCACCAGCGGCCCCCCCGAGTTCCCGGGGTTGATCGCCGCATCGGTCTGGATGAAAGTGTTGTAGATGTAACGCGACTCGAACCCGAGATAACGATCCGCGTTCGAGACAATGCCGAGCGAGATCGAGCGGGCGAAGCCGAACGGGCTGCCCAGCGCCATGACGAAGTCGCCCGACTCCACCTCGTCCGAGTTGCCGAACTGCGCGTAGGGCAGGCTCTCTCCCTCCGGAACGCCGCGCAGCTTGAGCAGGCCGAGGTCGGTCTCCGGGTCCTTGCCGACGATGTCGGCGGCGAACTGCCGCTTGTCGGACAGAACGACCTGGATCTCGACCGCCTGATCGATGACGTGGTGGTTCGTGACGGCCAGGCCGTCGGGGCTGATGAGCACGCCGCTGCCGAAGACCTCCTGCCGCTGCTCCTCGCCCCCCGAGAACTCCTCGCGGATCGGCTTCACGAACACCAGCGCCGGATACACGCGCCGCTTCGCCGTCTCGATGATGTGCCGGAAGTCGGCGGCGGTGGTCGCCCGCCCCGCACCCGGCTCGTCGCCGCGTGCCGGCAGGGCGGCGGCACAGGCCACCAGCCCCAGCGCGATCCAGATCGTGCGCATCGGAGGTCCCCCGCAGGGTTGCGCTGTTTGTGCCCTTTCCATTCCGCCGTTCCGCGCTTTCGGAATCCGGCCCCCTCTCCCGCTCATGGATCCGTGGGAGAGGGATGGGGTGAGGGCCCGCTCACCGAGATCCTTCGCTGCTCGTTCCTCGCTGGCTCAGGATGACAACCTGCTTCGTTGATCCTGACTGATGGTACTGAGCGGGCG
>JBGPMX010000782.1:0-2680 GCA_041487215.1 Planctomycetia bacterium
GCTCCCTGGCCCGGCGACTGGAGACCCGCTGACCCGCTGACCCGTTGACCGGTGGCGGGTGATGCGCCGTGGGGCGCCGTGGGGCGTGGATGTTTAACCCCTGCCCCAGCGGGGCGGGCGCCTGAGATGACGCATGCCCTGGCCGTATCTGGCGCGGATCCCGATCGTAACTAAGGCGTAGCACGATCGGGATGCCGGTTCAACATGCTATAGCTCTCCGCGCGCATAGCGCCGGATGCCCACCCCCCATCGCGGCCGGCGCCTGGGAGTGGCGCACGCTAAAGCGTAAACTCCAACCGGGAACCGCCACGGAGCGGCGGGCCACACTCCCACGCTCGTGTAGCAGTTGAACGCTGCCGGGGCGGCTGCTACAAGGGAAGGATGGACCGCCACGAACTGCGCGAGCTGCTCGAGTCGTTCCGCGGGGGCGCGCGATCGCTCGACGAGACGGTCGGCACGCTGCTGGACGGACTGGGACACGGTCCCGTGGCCGAGCTGGGTTTTGCGCACGTCGATCTCAACCGCCCGCTGCGCTGCGGTTTCCCCGAGGTGGTATTCTGCCAGGGCAAGACACTCGAGGCGATCGAGGCAGTCATGCAGCGGCTGGCCGACGCCGGGCACGAGTGCCTGGCCACGCGGGTATCTCCGGAGCAGGCCGGAGCGCTCGTCCGCCGGTTTCCGAGCGCCGAGCACAACCCGCTCGCCCGCACCCTCTGGATCGCGCGGCAGAACCGGCCCGCGGCGGTGGGCCGGCTGCTCATCATCACGGCGGGCACGAGCGATCTGCCGGTCGCCGAGGAAGCGCGCGTGACCGCCACTGTGCTCGGCTGCGAAGTGGAGCTGGTCGCCGACGTCGGGGTCGCGGGGCTGCACCGCCTGCTGCGGCACCACGAGCGGTACGCGCGCGCAGACGCCATCGTGGTCATCGCGGGCATGGAGGGGGCTCTGGCGAGCGTGGTCGGCGGCCTGGTCGGCTGCCCGGTGATCGCGGTGCCGACGTCCGTCGGCTATGGCGCACACCTGCACGGGATCACGCCGCTGCTGGCGATGCTCTCGAGCTGCGCGCCCAATGTCGCGGTCGTGAACATCGACGCCGGGTTCAACGGCGGCTACGTGGGGGCGCTCATCGCACGCCGCATCGGCCAGGCACGGCAGCGGGCGCCGGAGAGCCCGCATGAGTAAGGAACCATCGGTTCGGACGGTGAGCGAGCTGCCGCGGCTCGCCGCTCGTGCGCCCGACAGCCACAAGGGGACGTTCGGCCGCGTGCTGGTGCTGGCCGGCAGCCGCGGCATGTCGGGCGCCGCGGCGCTCACGGGCACGGCGGCGCTGCGCGGCGGGGCCGGGCTGGTGCGGGTAGCGACCGCGCAGGGCGTCTCCGCAGCGGTCGCCGGCCACGAGCCCTCCTACCTGACCTGGCCGCTCCCCGAAGATGCGGACGGGATGATCGGCACAGCCGCACTGCCCGAGCTGCTCGAGCTCGCGCAGGCCAACGACGTGCTCGCGGTCGGACCGGGTCTCGGCCAGAGCCCCGCGGTCTGCCAGGTGGTGCGCACGCTGATCGCCTCGGCGCGCAAGCCGGTCGTGCTCGACGCCGACGGCATTTTCGCCATCCGCGATCAGCTCGGTGAGATTGCTCCGCCCCTCGTCCTGACCCCCCACCCCGGGGAATTCGCGCGGCTGGTCGGCGCGACCACGGCCGCGGTGCAGGCGGACCGCACGGCTGCGGCCGTGCGGTTTGCGCGCGATTACCGCGTGGTGCTCGTGCTGAAGGGCCACCACACGGTGGTCAGCGACGGGGACGCGGTGTACGTCAACCAGACGGGAAACCCCGGGATGGCGACCGGCGGGTCGGGCGATGTGCTGACCGGGGTTGTCGCCGCTCTGCTCGCCCAGGGGATGCGCAGCTTCGACGCCGCCGTGCTGGGGGTCTTCGTGCACGGGCGGGCGGGCGACCTCGCGGCGCGCGAGCTGGGCGAGCTCTCTCTCATCGCCAGCGATCTCCTGCGCTATCTTCCCGCGGCGTTCCGCAGCGTCGCGCGGCCTTGATGCACCGAATGAGGCTCTGACCGTGCTGCACTGGCTCGATTCGACTCAGGATCTTCCGCCCGGCTGCCAGCACGGCGTGGTTTCGATCGGGAACTTCGACGGCGTGCACCTTGGGCATCTCCGGCTCGTCGAGCGGCTCCGCACGGCCGCCGCCAATCAGAACACGAAAGCGATCGCGCTCACGTTCGACCCTCACCCGGTCACGCTGCTGCGGCCCGAGCAATCACTCATGCCGCTGACCTGGACGGAGCGCAAGGCGCAGCTGCTCGCCGAGCACGGCGTCGACGAGGTGCTCGTGATGCGAACCAGCCGCGCGCTGCTCACGCTGGACGCGGCCGATTTCTTCGAGACGGTCGTGCGGCATACCCTGCGCGCGCACGGGCTGGTCGAGGGGCCCAATTTCGGCTTCGGCCGCAACCGCTCCGGGACCATCGCCACACTCCGGACGCTGTCGGCAGCCGCCGGCATACAGCTCGAGGTGGTGCAGCCGGTCGAGATCGACGGGGGGGTGGTTTCGAGCTCGCGTGTGCGGGAACGACTCTCGGCGGGAGACGCCGCCGCGGCCTCACGCCTGCTGGGCCGGCCGCACCGCATCCGAGGCCGCGTGGGCCGCGGCGCGGCGCGCGGCAGCAC
>JBGPMX010000783.1:0-2677 GCA_041487215.1 Planctomycetia bacterium
GGATCGGCCTCGGCGACGAACCAGCACTCCGCCTTGCCCCCTTCGCCGGGGGGCAGGTGCGGATGGCCGTCGGCCGGATGCACCTGGACAGAGAGCCGCTCGCGCGCGTCGATCCACTTCACCAGCAGCGGGAACTGCGGCGCTGTTCCGGACGCCGAGCACGCCCGCGAGCCCCGAGCGGGGCCGAGCACGAGATCGGCGTGCTCGCACATCAGGCTGCCGAGCGTGCGGCCGCCGAGCGGCCCATTCACCACGCGGCTCGAATCATGACCGTGGTCGCACACTTCCCACGCTTCGCCGATCGGTTCGGCGTCGGGCAGCTGCCGGCCGAGCACGGTTTCGAGGCGCCGCCCGCCCCAGACCCGCCTCTTGTACAGCGGCTCAAACCTCAGGGGATAACACAGACCGGATGACATCGCTGGTTCCCATGAGTACGGTTCGTGTCCCAGGTAGCGTCCTCGTTTGGGTGGCACGTCCCTGAGGCTTTGCAAAGGGCGTGCTGGCCGGCCCAGTACTCCATCGCTCTTCGGATGACGGGTGAAGATTTTGTCATCCGGAGCGGAGCGAAGGATCTCTCTACGACGCAGAGAGATCGCCGGCACTCCATCACGGCCGACTCGTACCACTCGCTGTCCCTGGCACCCCTGGGACGGAGCCAAACGCGCCCTTCGAAGATTCAGGGACGTGCCACTCTTTGCAAATGCCGTGGCACGATATCCCGCGACCATGCCGGGCAGTTCCGGCCGGGTGCTACTATAATATCGGATCGGAGAGTAACGCGTGAGCGAGCCGCAGTCGCATGCCGCGGGGACCGTGTACCTGGTGGGCGCAGGCCCGGGCGAACCAGGGCTGATCACGCTGCGCGGTGCAGATTGTCTCCGTTGCGCGGACGTCGTCGTGTACGACGCCCTGGTCAACCCCCGCCTGCTCGAGCTCGCGCCCGACGCCGCCGAGCGTGTTGCGGTGGGCAAGCGACACGGCAAGCGATCGATGCCCCAGGAGGCGATCCACGAGCTGCTGCTGCGCCACGCGCGGGCCGGCAAGAACGTAGTGCGACTCAAGGGGGGCGATCCACTCGTGTTCGGACGCGGCGGAGAAGAGGCCGCGGCGCTGCGCGCGGCCGGGCTGCCCTACGAGATCGTGCCGGGCGTGACGGCCGGCGTGGCGGTCCCCGCCTTCGCCGGCATCCCGGTCACGCACCGCGAGTACGCCTCGGCGGTCGCCTTCGTCACAGCGCACGAAGACCCCTGCAAGCCAAGCTCCACCCTGGACTGGCCGGCGCTCGCCCGCTTCCCGGGCACGCTGGTCTTCTACATGGGTGTCGCGCGGCTGCCCGGTCTGGCCGAGGCGCTCCAGCGCCACGGCATGCCCGCGGACACGCCGGTGGCCGTGATCGCCCACGGCACCACCCCCGCGCAGCGCAGTGTACGCGGCACGTTGAGCGACATCGCCCGCCAGGTGGAATCCGAGCGGGTCTGCGCTCCCGCAGTCATCGTCGTCGGCCGTGTGGTGAACCTGGCCGATCAGGTGGCGTGGTTCGAAAACCGCCCGCTCTTCGGACAACGCGTGGTCGTGACGCGCCCGGCACACCAAGCCGGGGGACTGGTCGAGCAGCTCGCGGCGCTCGGGAGCGAAGTGCTCGAGCTGCCCGCGGTTCGGATCGAGCCACCCGCCGATGGGGCGCCCGTAGACCGCGCGATCGCGGAGCTCGACGATTACGGCTGGCTGGTCTTCACGAGCGCCAACGGCGTGCGCTCGTTTTTGGATCGCGTCCGGGAGCTGGGGCATGATGCCCGGCTGCTCGGCGGCCACAAGATCGCGGCCATCGGGGCCGCCACCTCGCGGGAACTCGAGCGATACCAGCTCAAGGCCGACCTGCGTCCGGCGGAAGCACGCTCGGAGTCGCTCGCCGCGGCGCTGGGCCAGGCCGGCCCGAAACGCCCGCTGCTCTTACTCCGCGCGGAGCAGGGACGCGAGGTGCTGGCCGACGATCTGCGTGCCGCCGCAGTGCCGTTCCACGAGGTCGCGGTGTATCGCAGCGTGGAGCACGAACTCGATCGGGCCATCCTGGATCGCATGGCGGCGGGCGAGGTGGATTGGATCACGCTGACGAGCGCCGGGATCGCCCGCGCCGTGCTGGGCCGCGTGCCGTCCGAGGTCCGCGCGCAAATCGGCAAGCGGATCCGGGTGGCGAGCATCAGCCCGATCACGAGCGCAACCGTGCGGGAACTCGGCGGCGAGGTCGCCGCCGAGGCGGGTTCGCCCAGCACCGAGGCGCTGGTTCAGGCGATCCTCTATGCGAGCTCGCGCCAGGTCTCGTAGCCCATCCAAATGATGAGCGCGGCGGCAATCACAAGCACGATATCCTGCACCAGGCCGGCGCGACCGAACGGCCACTTCAGCGCCAGATCCAGGCCGAAGATGATCAGCATGAGCGCGGCGACGAGGACGGCTGCCAGACAGAGACCCTTTTCCATCGAACCCTTCCCCTTCGTTCTTCCCCCCAAGACCCATTCATCATAAAGGACGATCTCGAAACATGCACGGGGAAAGAAAGCGAGCCACCATGCCGGCCAAAGAGACGGCGGAGAAGACCCAGCGAGCGGCGGACGCCCCGGTCGCCGTGTTCACGGGTACCTTTGATCCAATCACGCGGGGGCACCTGGAACTGATCGAA
>JBGPMX010000784.1:0-2669 GCA_041487215.1 Planctomycetia bacterium
AGCCGCTCGATCAGCTCGCGGGTCGCCTGCTCCACCACCTGCCCGAGCACGGCCTCGGCAATGTCGGCCAGCGCGCGGGTCGTCTGCTCGATCGAGCTCTTACCCAGGATGTCGCGCACGCCGACGCGGAGCTGCTCCTTGTTCTTGAAGCTGTGCAGGATCGGCTCCACGTCCTCGGCCCCGCGGCACAGCTCGGCCAGCTCGACGCGCAGCTCCTCGAGCGAGCGCGGCTGGTTGAGCACGAGCGAGTCCATCAGGTCGTCGATCATGCCGGGGTTGGAGATGAGGATCTCGCTGAGGAACTGGCTCCATGCGCAGAGCTCGACGCAGAGCGTGAGGGTCGGCGGGTTGAAGCTGAACAGCTCCCAGAGCACCGCGCGCGCGCCCAGCGAGGCGGTGACTTTCTCGAGGTTCACGATGGCGCGGTCCGGGTCGGGCGTGGCCGCCAGCTCGCGGAGCAACCGCGGCGCGATCGACGCCAGGAAGTGCCGGCAGCGCGGCGTGGACAGGAACGGCACCGGCTCGCGTGCCAGCTCGACCAGGCTGCGGTACGCCGCTGCCGTGTCCCGAAACGGGTAGCGCCCGAGCACGCGCGCGATCTGCTCGCCGGTCGGCTCCGGATCCAGCACCAGGTCCGTCTCGGGCTGAGACGACTCGGCCTCCCCTTCTGGAAACGCCTCGTGGAGCAGGTGGTCGAGCACGCGGTGGTTCAGCTCGGTCTTGGCGCGCAGGTCGGCCAGGAACCGGGACCGGGCGGAGGTGGCGTGGCGGTCGCCGCGTGGCTGGTAGCCCATGCGCCGCGCCAGCTTCTCCAGCTCGTCGCGCGCCTGCGGCAGCGTGTGCGTCTGCAGGTCGAACATGGTCTGGAGCCGGTGCTCGACCTTGCGCAGGAAGCGGTAGTTGTCCTCGAGCGCCAGCCGCTCCTGGCCCTGCAGGCAGCCGGCGCGTTCCAGCGCCGCCAGCGCGCGCAGCGTGTTCGCCTCGCGCACCTCGGGCAGGTCGCCGCCGTTCAGGAGCTGCAGGAACTGCACCACGAACTCGACGTCCCGGATGCCGCCGTGGCCGGTCTTGACGTTGAGCGGCTCGCCGCCCGCGAGCCGCGACTTCGCCTCGATGCGCCGCTTGAGCGACTTGATCTCGTTGATCTCGGCGAACGTCAGGTACTTGCGGTAGACGAACGGGCTGATCTGACGCAGGAACTCCGCGCCGAGCTCGGGGTCGCCGGCGATCGGCCGTGCCTTGATGAGCGCCTGCCGCTCCCAGGTACGGCCGAGTGCGTCGTAGTAGGCGAGCGTGCTGGCGAGCGACCGGACGATCGGGCCGCGTTCCCCCTCCGGGCGCAGCCGCAGGTCCACGCTATAGACCTGGCCCCGCTCGGTGTGCGCGGTCAGCGTACGCACCAGCTCGCCGGCGACCTTGCCCCAGCACTCCTCGTTCGAGATCGCGCGGCGGCCGTCGCTGGTCCCCTCCTCGTCGTACAGGAACACGAGATCGATGTCCGAGCTGTAATTGAGCTCGCCGCCGCCGAGCTTGCCCATGGCCAGGACGGCAAACCGGCCGGGCGCGCCGTCCGCGCGGCGTGGCGTACCGTGCCGCTCCGACGTGCGCGACACGGCAAGCCAGAGCGCGACGGAGACCATGGCGTCGGCCAGCTCGGAGATCTCGCGCGTGATCACCTCGAGCGGCACGTCGCGGATGATGTCGCGATACCCGATGCGCAGCGTCTCCACCTGGCGGAAGCGGCGGATCGCGCCCAGTCGCACCTCGTTGTCCGGCAGCGCGCGCAGCTCGGCTACCAGCTCGTCGCGCAGCGACTCGCACTGCCGGGCGCCCCGCGCGCCCGAGCGCAGCCACTCGAAATACTGCGGCGACGCGATGACCAGGTCGCTGAAATACTGGCTGGTACTGAATAGCTGCACCAGGGTGCCCAGCGCCATCGGGTCGCGCTCCATCACCGCCGCGGCCGAAAGCGGGCTGGTGGCTCGCTCGAAATAGCGCACCAGGTTGTTCAGCGCCATGTCCGGGTCCGGGCAGCCGGGCAGGACGTCCTCGAGCTGCCCGGCGATCAGGGCCACCAGATCGAGCGGGACGCCCAGCTGGGCCAGCGAGAGCAGGTTGCGATGCCCGCGATCGCGATCGGCGAGGCCCAGCCGCGCCAGCCAGGGCGCGGCGAGCTCCAACGAATCCAGGTAGGAGCGCAGCTGGTCAGCGGTCACGGGGAGAATGTTTTCGAGAGAGGCGAGGCAGCGGTACGCCGAGGCGGTGAGGCGAGGGGCACGCGAGATCCGGATGAACGTGCGACATGCGTCATTCACCCGGCGGCCGGTGCAGCGGGACCACGGCCAGCGCGGCCGGCGCGATGGACCCGATGAGCGTCGTGGGCGTGACCGCATCGACCCGAACGTGGACAAACCGCCCCGCAAGCCGGTCGCCGCCCGGGAACACCACGATGCGATCATCGCGCGCCCGGCCGCTCATCTGGCGCGTGCCGTCGTCGGCCGCGGCGGGCAGCCGGCCCGCCTTGCTCGGTCCCTCCACGAGCACCTCGACGGTCCGGCCGATGAACGCCCGGTTCTCCTCGAGGCTGATCTGGTTCTGGATCGCCAGCAGCTCGTTGTTCCGCGCGCGCTTCACCTGCTCCGGAACGTCGTCGGGCATGCGTCCGTAGG
>JBGPMX010000785.1:0-2669 GCA_041487215.1 Planctomycetia bacterium
CGAAACAACCAAGTGTGTGCTGATCGTCGAGGATCAGCCGGACAACCGCACGCTCGCCTCCAAGGTGCTGCGCCGCGCCGGCTACCGCACCGTCGAGATCGATCGGGCGGAAGGGCTCCGCGAGCTGGTGGCCGAGACGCGGCCCGACCTGATCCTCATGGACATCGAGCTGCCGGGCATGAGCGGCTACGAAGCGGTGCAGCAGCTCAAAGCGGACGAACGGGCGGCCGCGATCCCGGTGGTCGCCCTGACGGCGTACGCGATGGAGGAGGACCAGCAACGCTGCCTCCGCGCCGGCTGCTGCGACTACCTGTCGAAGCCGCTGGACATCGACCTGCTGGTGCAAACGGTGCGAAGGCACCTGGTGACGTGAATCATGGCCGCCGGTCCATGGCGAAAAAGTGAGGAGCCGAACCAGCGCATGAGCCGCGCCGAGCCGCGAGAGCTGAACGATTCGGCCGATTCGGCCATGGAAAGCCCGCCGGCGCGCGGGCACGTGCTGGTGGTCGAGGACCAGCGCTACGACCGGGAGCTCCTGGTCCGCGTGCTGCGCTCCGACGGGCACACGGTAAGCACGGCGGCGAGCGGCAACGAGGGGCTGGCCCTGCTCGATGCCGCCCAGCCGGACGTGGTGCTCTGCGACGTCATGATGCCCGAGATGGACGGGCTCGCGTTCTGCCGCGCCGTGAAGCAACGCACTCGGGACCGCTTCATCCCGGTGCTGCTGGTCACCGGACGCACCGGCCAGGACGACCTGCTGGCCGGCTTCGACGCGGGGGCCGACGACTACATCGCCAAGCCGATCGCCTTCGAGGAGCTCAAGGCGCGGGTGCGCACGATGGTACGCATCCGGCAGCTCCAGAAGGAGCTGGAGGAGCAGTCGGTGCGGCTGAGCGACGCGCACCGCGCGATGGAGCAGTTCCTGCACGCGGTCTCGCATGACCTGCGTGCCCCGGTCATCAGCCTGACGGGGCTGGCGGCGATCCTGGAACGCGACCACCGTGCGGCGTTGGGGAACGAGGGGCGGTTGATCGTGGAACGCCTGCGGCAGAGCGCCGCCTCGATGGCCGCCTTGGTGAATCACCTGGTCGAGTTCGCTCGGCTCGGCTCGGCGCCGCACCGCCCGCGCCTCATGAACCTCCGCCTGCTGGTGGATCAGGCCTGCACGAACCTGACCAGCCAGATCGAGGCGGCACGCGCCCGCATCGAGATCAGCGAAACCTGGCCGACGGTCGCGTGCGACCCGGTCTCGATCTGCCAGGTGTTCCAGAACCTGATCGGCAATGCAGTGAAGTTCATGGGCGCGCAGCCGGAGCCGCGCGTGCGGGTCGCCTGCCGGCCGCGCGACAGCGAGTGGCAGATAACAGTGACCGACAATGGGGTGGGCATCCCCGCCGACAAGCACCACGAGATCTTTCGGCTCTTCGCGCGGCTCGGGCAGATCGAGACCGACGGGCTTGGCGTGGGCCTCAGCACGGCGGAGCGGGTGGTGACGCGGCACCACGGGCGGATCTGGCTGGAGTCGGCGCCTGGCGCCGGCTCGACGTTCTACTTCACACTGCCGGCCGCGGACGCAGGGGGGAAGGGCGTGCGAGCGTAGGGCGTGCAAGCGTAGGGCGTGCGAGCGTAGGGCGTGCGAGCGTAGGGCGTGCGAGCGTAGGGCGTGCGAGCGTAGGGCGTCGTCCACCCGCGTCACGGGCTGGCTTTACCTTCTGGCGTCGCGCCACACCCCCGCGCGCGGTTGGGACATCGCGAAGCAGCACGAGTCGAAAACGAGCGGGGGTCATGATTCCAGGAATGCGTCTCGGGAAAGCGTGGCGGAGAAACCGAAAGAGTGACCGATTTGCTTGCGGGCGGAGTCGTGCGTTGCCACGCCCTACGCCCGTACGCCCCACGAGGCTTCTATGCGTGTTCTGGTCGTCGATGATGACGTCGTGCACCGCACCATGGCGGTCGATTGTCTCGTCTCGGACGGCATTGCCGCGGATGGCGCGGCGTCGGCCGAGGAGGCGGTCGAGACGCTGCGCACGGGCACCTCGTTCGACGCGATCGTGACGGACTATCGCATGCAGGGCATGACCGGGATCGATCTCGTCCGCACGATCGGCCGGCCCCCGTCGGCCCCGCCCGTGGTGCTCGTCACTGGTATGGGGGACGAGCGGATCGCGGCCGAGGCGATCAAGGCGGGCGCGCAGGAGTATGTGGCCAAGGACCTGCCGCGTCTCGGCTACCTGCTCGTGCTGCCCACCATCGTGCGCGAGGTGGCGCGGCGGAACGAGCTCTTGCTCGAGAACCTGCGGCTGAGGGAGCAGGTGCGCGAGCTCTCCGGTTTCGGCCACATCGTCATGGCCAGCAGCGGGATGCGCCGCGTCTTGGAGCTGGTCGGCGAGGTCGCCCGCGCCGACTCGACCGTGCTGATCACGGGGGAGAGCGGCACCGGCAAGGAGCTGGTGGCGCGAGCGATCCACGAACATAGCCAGCGCCGCGGCGGCCCCTTCGTCGCCACCAGCTGCGCCGCCTTCCCCGAGACACTGCTCGAGAGCGAGCTGTTCGGGCACGAGGAGGGGGCGTTCACCGGGTCGCGCGGCCGCAAAAAAGGCCGCGTAGAGAATGCGGACCAAGGGACCCGATACCATTACCAGGTAACCGAGATCTAACCCCAGGCCCCG
>JBGPMX010000786.1:0-2668 GCA_041487215.1 Planctomycetia bacterium
AGAATGAGGCTGGCGCGGCCCAGGTCCTCGCTCGTCACCGCGGTGTCGTCCTTGACCGGCAGCTCGCCGCGAAAGTAGCGGTGCCATTCGTATTCAAACCGCTTCAGGTTCGCCTCGGACCAGGCGGCGACCGCCGGGTTCCAGGCCTTCCCGGTGCCGCGCACGCAGAGGAAAGGCTTGGTGAACGCGTCGTCGATGGGCCCTTGCAGCCCGGGCCGCTTGCGCGCATGCGGCGGCTCGTCAGCGCCCAGGCAGGTCCACGCTCCGTCTCGCCGCGCGATGATCCAGCGGCGTGGTCTCTGGTCGTTCGGGGCGCGGTCGAGCGCGAGCTCGGCGCCGTCCACGCGCAGACGCGTTCCCGCCCTCTGAAGCAGCGGCGGCAGGATGGCGAACCGCGTGATGTTCTTCGGCTCGTTCACAGCCACAGAACCGTCTTCGGAGACGCGGGCCTCGAACTCCGCGCGCGCGTAGTGCTCGTCGAGCCCGAGCAGCTGAACCCAGTGGCAGCGGCTGTACTTCAGCGTCCAGGTCACGAAGCGCAGGTGCCGTGGCACGTGGTCCAATCCCGCTGCGGCGTACCCGGCGATTCGCCGCATCTGCTCACCGTGCGTGACCGGGTCGATGACATGCCCGGTGCCGGGCGAGATCAGGTTCACCATCTCGATCCCCTCGCGCTCCATCGCGCGGCCCATGATGACGTGCGCGTCGAAAAATACGTCCTTCTCACCGATGCAGGCGATGGCGGGCACGACGCCGGCGTTCGCCGCGTAATCGACTGAGTCCAGTATGTGGAGCATCTTCTCTTGATGCGGCGCCAATGGGCCGACGCGGACAAAGTTCGGGAGCGGCGTCTCCGAGAAGCGGTGCGTATCCACGTATCCGCAGTAGGGACCGAGGGCCACGAAAACATCGGGGTGTTTGAGCCCGAGGTGCCAGGTCCCGGAAGCGCCCATGGACATCCCGCGCAGCACGATGCGGTCCCGGTCGATGTTGTAGTTGCGGCAGGCCGCCTCGATGGCTTCGAAGACGTCCGTCTCGCCCGCCCAGCGATAGCCGTTTTCGACCCGGCCGAGCGGGTGCAGTTCGATGTAGTCCGCATCCGGCGGCGGATCGCCCGGCCGGGACGGGGCGGCATCGGACGGCGTCGCGGAGCTGGCCGGCGGTTCGTCCCCCTGGTCAAACCGTTCCATGAAACGCAGCTCGCTGAGCCCGACCGGCCGCGTGCTGCCGTGCAGCACGACGTCCAGGCGGATCGGTTGCGTCGGGTCGTAGCGCGACGGAACGATGACGCCGTAGGGTTGCGTCGATCCGTCGATGGCGGAGATGAACCCGCGCACGCCGCGGCCTTTTTGGGCGGCCCCGGGGTGCCGGCCCGCGGCGAGCGCGTGGGCGCGCTCGTTGCCGCGCGTGACAGCCTTCTCCAGGAGTGCCAGGTCCCTGGGCTCGAACGCCGTGTCGTAGCGCAGCGCCCAGGCGACTCCCTTGCGGAACACGTCGGCATCGGCCCAGCGGTCGGTTGGGGTGGGCGACGCAGCGCTCGGGCGCAGGCGGGCGAGCGTCTGCTCCAGTTCCGCCGCTGTGGCGCGCAGCGCCGATTCGCGCGATGGCGTGCCGGTCTCCGCGGCGGCGCGCACGGCCGAGCCGAGCGACAGCCACGCGAGCCACGCGGAAAACACCGCTCGCCCGCTCCAGGGAAATGCCATGACTCAACCCTCCGCGCGGAAGACTCATCGAAGCGGCGTGTCCGGCCTACCTGACCTCGGCATCATGGTGCCTTGGGCGCGCGTGATCTTCCTCAGGAGGAGGGACGGCCGGACGGGACGGCGCGGGTGGCGGCGGCAGCGTGCAGAGCCAGGCGTAAAGCTCGGAAAGGCCTTCCCCGGACGTTGCGGACAGCCGCAACACCCGCAGCCGCGGGTTCACTTGCCGGGCGTTGTCCAGGAAGTGCCCCACATCGAACGGCACGTGCGGCAGCAGATCGATCTTGTTGAGAACCAGAATATCGCTGGCGCGAAACATGTGCGGATACTTGAGCGGCTTGTCCTCGCCTTCCGTCACGGACACGATCAGCACCTTGGCCAGCTCGCCGAGGTCGAACAGCGCCGGGCAAACCAGGTTGCCGACGTTTTCGATGAACAGCACCGAAGCGGTGGGCGGGTCGAGCTGCTCGAGGGCGCGGGCGACCATGGCCGCATCGAGATGACAGCCCGTGCCGGTGTTGATCTGCACCACGCGGCAACCGGTCGCGAGGATGCGGCGCGCGTCGTTGTCGGTGGCCTGGTCTCCTTCGATGACGCTGAAGCGAATGCGATTGCTCAGGTCGCGGATGACGCGTTCCAGCAGCGTGGTCTTGCCCGCGCCCGGCGAGCTGACCAGGTTCAGCGCCGCGATGCGCCGCCCGGCCAGCCAGCCGCGATTCCGCTCGGCGAGCAGCCGGTTCCTGGCCAGGATTTCCGTCTCCAGCGACAGCCGCGTGGCCGGCCCGGCCGCGTGTGCATGGGCGTCGTCGTGGTCGTGATGGTGGTGGTGCGCAGCCGTGTGGTCCAGCGCGATGGTCGCGCCGGTCTCCGGGTCCGTGATCTTCGTAGCGGAATCACCCGAGCAGCCGCAGGTCGTGCACATCTTCGAGCACCTCGATTTTTCTGAGTGGCTCCGTTTGGCTAAAGGC
>JBGPMX010000787.1:0-2667 GCA_041487215.1 Planctomycetia bacterium
AGACGCAGGGAGATCTGACGCTCGTCGAGCGCGATCTGGTCGTGCCGCAGCTGGTTGGGCAGCACGACGCCGTCGCCATCCCCCCAAAAGTTCTGGTCGATGTCGCTTACCGGGGTGAGGCAGTGCCGGGCCCAGAGTTCGCGCAGCGTCCGCGGCACCGCACCGGTCAGGCCCAGGAGCGCCAGGGCGGTGCGTTCCAGCTGGGCCAGCCCGTTCGCGGCGACGTACACCCGTTTCGAGTCATCGATGACGATCTGCGTGTCGTCGCAGGCGGGGAAGCGGGTAACCGCGGGCGCCAGCGCATCCCAGAGCGACTCGCTGGGCACGCCGCGGGGGACATCCAGGGCAACCGCGGTGACAACCAGCGGCCCGAGGTTGGGCCCGTAACCGGCTTCGTCCATGCCGACGAGCAATTTTCGGTCGGAAGGCATCCGAGCACTCCGCTAAGGGCCCCTAAAAAAATAACTTGCACATTTGACCTACTCATGGAGCCACTGCGAGCGACGCAGCTGGCTTGATCGGGCGGCGAATCGACAAAACGGGCCACGATCCTGCGCCCGCAACTCGCCTCGCAGTGGCTCCATTTCTGCCCGTTCCAGCGGCGTGGCCCCGCCGTTGAAAGAGAGAATCCGCCGAGACATACCCCGGCGCTCCATCGGACGTGCAATGGCAGCTGGATAGGGGACACACGGCGGATTCTCTCTTTCAAGTGGGTCAAATGGTCAAGTTATTTTTTTACGGGGCCTAATTCGCCAGGGGGGCGCGCCGGGGCGGGGCGGGCGCGTCACCGAACAGCAGGAGACCAAACCCCTCGGGCCGCGGCCGCACGCCGGCCGGCCGCGACCAGGCCATGATGCGCTGGCCGGGCACGACGCGCACGGCGTTGAACGCCCACACCGTGCCGGGCGCCGGGGACCCGTCGGCCAGCTCATCGAGCGGGATCGCGGCTTCGATCGTGTAACCCCGCTCGTCGTTGTGCGACGCCACGTACCACGTCGGGTTCCAGGTAGCGTCCCCCCAACAGTCCTCGCAAACCGAGCCGCGTTCGTCCACGGCGAGATGGTAATACGTGGCGTAGTCGCGGTCGAGGTCGAAGTAGAACTCGATGCGATCGTGCGCGGAGAGGTCGGCATCGCGCGCGCGTGGCCGTAGCGGTTGGGCCGGCTCGCCGCTCGGCGACGCACACGATGCGGCGATGTAGAGGAACCGGCCGTCGTGCGCGAGCCGCAGCTCCGTCTCCCACCCCGGCTCGCGGTTTTCGCCCAGGTCGGCGAGTGGGGCGGGCGTCGTTCCCTTCCAGAACGGCTCGTCGAGCCGGCCGTCCAGGTGCGGAGGCGGCGCGCTGCGGCGTGCGACGATGATCGGCTTCCCGGGGTCCCCTTTCTGGTCGCGCAGCCAGTGTTCCCCGCGCGCGGCCTGGCCCCAGGGGCCGGTCTCGCGGCCGAGCGCAAAGGCGGTGACGAATTGATCGGCGTCCTTGACGTTTCCGAGCTGGCGCTGGGCGGCAGCCACCGGAAACTGCACGGCGGGGTCGGACCACGCGAGGGGGGCGATCTGCGCCAGCCGCCGCGCCGCATCGACCGAGCCGGACGCCCAGGGGATGCCGCTCGCCAGGCCGCCCGCGGCCGCGCCCTGGCGGCTCGCATCCACGCCGGGCGTGCCGCGCGGCACGGTCTCGGGCGCGGCTGCCTTGTGCTCGCCTCCCTTCGCGGCTCCCTCTCCGGTCGGCACGAACACCGCCTGGCTTACCGCCCCCGAAAGACGCTCGCGATGCCGTGCCTCCGAGCTCGCATAGAACTGCACCAGCCAGCGATGTGCTTCGACCGCGGCCAGGTGATGCGGGTATTCCCGAGCCAGTTTCTCGAGCAGCTCACGCGACTCGGCCCAGTGCCCGCGTCGGAACTGCGCTCGAGCGAACGCGAACAGCACGTTACCCGCCTGGTCGCCGCTGAGCTGCTGGAGCGTGAGGTCGAGCCGCGCGTGCAACTGCTCGGCCAGCACCGGCTGCTGCTCCGCCTGTTCCAGCACCGCCAGCAGGTTGCGTCGCATCTGCTCGCCGCGCCGGTCGCCGTCGCTGATCTCGACCGGGGAGATCAGCCGCCGCCGCGCCGGCCCGCCGGGCTCCAGACGCAAGCCGGCCATCAGCGTGTTGTCCGGCTTCTCGCCGGCCAGCCGGCTGGCGGCCGGCCGGTAACGGACGAGCGTTTCGGCGTCGCGGTACGAGTCGGCGAGGAGCGCAGTCGCGAGGCCGACCAGGTCGGCGAGCGGCCGGCCGGTGACGGGCGAGAGCTCGCGGCCGTCGATCTCCACGTCTCCCGCACTTCGCTCGCGCGTGCGCCAGAACAGCTTGCCGGCGCTCCACGGGGCAAGCCGCGCCGCGTCGACGAGCTCGGGGAATGCGGCCGGATCGGCCGCGCTGGCGAGCGCCTGCTCGAGCGCCTGGCAGACCAGGGCGCCGGCCGGATCTGATGTGCGGGACGGGTCAGGCGAATCGGCCACGATCACGTCGGGGCGCCAGACGCGGATGGCCAGAGCCAGCCGCGCCTCAAGATCGCCGAGCGCCCGGCCCTCGGCGCGGCGGTTCCATGCGGCGAGCACCTGAGGAAGCGAGAGCGCGACCGGGTCCGCCGGGAAGCGCCAGTCCAATTCGGCCGCCGTGCCGCCGGC
>JBGPMX010000788.1:0-2662 GCA_041487215.1 Planctomycetia bacterium
AATGGAAACGCACCCCCTGATGCTGCGTGGGCAGGAAGCCGCTGCCCCAGAGGCGCGAGAAGAGCGGCTGGTCCGTCTTGTTGCCGCTCCCCTGCGAGATCATGACCAGGAAGGCGGGCAGGTTCTCGTTCTCGCTGCCGAGCCCGTAGCTGAGCCACGCGCCCAGGCTGGGGCGGCCGGGCTGCTGCGCGCCGGTCTGGATGTAAGTGATCGCCGGGTCGTGGTTGATCGCCTCGGTGTTCAGCGACTTGATGATCGCTATCTCATCGACGATGTTCGCGATGTTGGGCAAGAGCTCGCTGACCCAGGCGCCGCACGCGCCGTGCTGCGCGTATTGGAACATCGGTGCGACGCACGGGAACGATTTCTGCCCGGAGGTCATGCCGGTGATGCGTTGCCCCATGCGGACGGATCCGGGCAGTTCCTGGCCATGGTAGTCGGCCAGCTTCGGCTTGTAGTCGAAAAGGTCGATGTGCGACGGGCCGCCGGACATGAACAGGTAGATGACGCGCTTGGCACGGGGCGCGAAGTGCGGTGGCGCCAGTACACCGCCCGCCGCGCGATCCCCCGCGAGTCGCCCCGGTGCGGGCGACCCGGCAAAGAGCCGCGGGTTCAGGAGCGATGCCAGCGCCGCCGTGCCGATGCCGCAGGCCGTGCGGCCGAAGAGCTGGCGACGCGTCATGATCAGTCGGTGTTCGCGGATCGGGTCCATACGGTACCACTATCCCTTCGTAACCGTCTCGTCCAGGTTCAGGATCGTGCTGGCGACGACGCTCCAGGCCGCCAGTTCGCTGGCGTCGAACCCCGGGCTGCGGGTGGACTCGCCCACCCCGAGCAGCTCGGCGGCCGCCGGCGTGTCGTTGCGATACGCGTCGAGTTGAGCGTCGAAGATGCGGCGCAGCACCGCCGTCTCCTCGGGCCGCGGCCGGCGTGCGGTGGCCAGGCGAAACGCGAAGGCGATCCGCTCGTCGGGCGATGCGCCCCCCTCGGTCATCATTCGCTCGGCCAACTTGCGCGACGCCTCGATGTACGTTGGGTCGTTCATCAGCACGAGCGCCTGGAGCGGCGTGTTGGTGCGCGGCCGCCGCACCGTGCAGGTCTCGCGGTCCGGCGCGTCGAAGGTCACCAGCGTGGGGGGCGGCGAGGTCCGCTTCCAAAACGTGTACATGGTACGCCGGTACAGGTCCTTACCGTGGCTCTGCTCGTAGGCCTGCGCCGTGAAGTTCTTGCCGTCCTGCCGGTACGCCAGCTCTTCCCAGAGCCCGGCCGGCTGGTACGGCGACACGCTCGGCCCGCCGATCCTCTCGTCGAGCAGCCCGCTCACGGCCAGCGCCTGGTCGCGGATGAACTCGGCGGGCAGCCGCAGCCGCGGCCCACGTGCCAGCAGACGGTTCTCCGGGTCCTTCGCGGTCAGATCAGGCGTGACGGCCGAAGACTGCCGGTAGGTCGCCGACGTCACGATCAGCCGCTGGATGTGCTTGACGTCCCAGGCATGCGCGTTGCCTTCCCCCGCCCTGCTGCCAGGGGCGGCGGGCCCCCTACCCTGCCCTGGCGCCGACGAAAAGGGGCTCATGAACTCGCAGGCCAGCCAGTCGAGCAGATCGGGGTGGCTGGGCCATTCTCCCTGCGTCCCCAAGTCTTCGGCCGTCTTCACGATGCCCGTTCCAAAGTACATCTGCCAGTAGCGGTTCACGGCCACGCGCGCCGTGAGCGGATGGGCGGGATCGACCAGCCAGCGGGCCAGCCCGAGCCGGTTGGGCGGTGCGTCCGGCGGCAGAGGCGGGAATGCGGCCGGCACGGCAGGCGAGACCTTCTCGCCTTTCTTGTCGTACTGGCCGCGCTCGAGCAGGAACGTGTCGCGCCGTGCGTCCATCTCCGCCATGACCATCGTGGTCGGAATGGCCGTATCGAGCTCGGCCTGGCGATTGCGCAGCTGCACGAGCTCGGTCTCGAGCCGGGTAAACTCCGGCGGCGCCTCGCGTGCGCGATAGTACGTTCGCACCGCATCCTGTTGCTCGGCCGTCCGTTTGTCCGCCGCGATGTCCAGGATTGCTCGGACCGGCTCTGTAACGGCGAGTCGTTCGACCTCGTCCGCCGTGAGCTCGCGGCCGTAGAGACGGACCTCGTCGATCATGCCCCGGAACGGAGCGCTCGACCCGCGCCGGCCGATGTGCAGGGGCTGCGGCGTGGCGATCGAGTCGCTCAGCGTGTCGTGCGTCGTTTCGAGTTCCTGTTTCTTGCCGTCGACGTAGATCCGCACACCGGCGGCCTTGCCCGTGCCGTCGTAGGTCATCAGCACGTGGTGCCATTTCTTGAGTGCGATCGCCTCGCGCGTGTTGACCCGGATCGCGCTTGCGGGCCAGGCGTGCACCAGGTGCACGAAGACCTTGCCGTCGCCGAGGTACAGGTCATAGCCGCGGAAGGCGGCCGCGTCGTCCATGCGAGCGAGCACCGCCATGTGCCCCTTGGTGTTCGGGTAGATCCAGGCTCCGTAGGAGAAGTGGTCGCCGCGTTCGAAACCGCAGGCGTCGCCGGCGTCGATGTGGCCCCCGCCGTCGAATTGCGCCGCAGCGCCGATCCGGCCCGCGCCGAACGCCGCTTGCATGTCGCGAAACTCGGCGTGGCGGTGGTGTCCGCTGGTATCCGCCGTGTGGCCGTCCAG
>JBGPMX010000789.1:0-2657 GCA_041487215.1 Planctomycetia bacterium
CTCCGGCTGCACGAGCACGGCCTGTGGGTCCTCATCTGCTGCGATCCCACCCACGAGCCGGGCGGCAAGTGTACTGTGCCGCGCCGGTGCCACTCACCGGGCAAGGCGCCGATCTCCCGGGGCTGGCACCTGCGTCGCCCGACCTCCGACGAGCTCGAGCGGCAGTTGAGCCGCTACCCCGGCGCGAACATCGGCGTTCGGTGGGGCGAGGTGTCGGGTCTCGTCGATGTCGAGCCGGATACTCCTGAAGGCGAGCAACTCATCGCGCGGGCGATCGCCGAAGCCGAGCTGCGCGACAGCGAAATCCCCGCATATCGCAGCAGGCGCGGGATCCATCGGCTGCTGCGCTACCGCCCGGGCCTGCCCGCCGCCGTGAGCGCTGTCCGCGGTCTCGGCGAGCTCAGGATGGGGGGCGCAGGACGGGGAGCGCACTCAGTCGTCCCGCCATCGATCCACGCGACCGGCAGCCCGTATGCGTGGCTTCCCGGGCGCACGCTGTGGGATCTAGCCGCGCCGGAGATTCCTGAAACTATCCTATCTCTCTTCTCCATATCTACCATCCATACATAGACATCCCATCCCAACTACAGAGCAGCACCGAGCACAACTGAGCATTGCCATCCGTCCGGGCAGACGGGGATGTCTGGGTCGGATGGTCAGTACGGCGACGATGTAGAGGCTGCGATAGCAGGCACGCTGCCGACAGCGCCAGGCCAGCGTAATCGCGCGGTCTTCGCGCTGGCGCGCCGCCTCAAGGCGATCCCGGAGCTCGCGTGCCTGCCGGCCACCGCTCATCGCGCGATCGTGGCCGAATGGCACCGCCGCGCGCTGCTGGTCATCCGGACTCGTGAGTGGGAGACGACTTGGTCGGACTGGCTGGTTGCATGGGACCGGGTAGCGCTCCCGGCGGGGGTGGGGATGTCGCGTATCGCCGAGACCGTCCGCACTGCTGCCCCGCATCCCGTCTGCGCGGCCATGCGTTACAGCTCCGCAGAGCTCGTGCATCTCGTAGGCATTTGCGCCGAGCTCGACCGAATCCATAGCGGGCGGTCATGGTTTTTGTCGTGTCGTGTCGCCGGCAAGCTGCTGGGGGAAATCAGCCACGAGCGCGCTTGGCTTTTGCTACGTCTCCTTGTGGCGGACGGCATCCTCGAGATCACGCGCTGCGGCGACCGGCAGCGAGCAACACGATATCGGATGCGACAGATCACGGGAGACGGTAATGCCCCGCCGCCACCCTGACCATGACGCCGCCACCCGCTGGGCCCGCCGCGTGGCCCGCGCCTCCCGCTCGAGCGAGGAGTTGCTGGCCGTGATCTTCACCTTGCAGCGCCTGGCCGAGCACCGCGCGGTCCCCGCCGCGGACCGCGAGGCGGCCGGGAAGCGTGCGGCCGCGCTGCGGCGCCTACTGTGACCTGGGGGACAACCCAAGAGGTTTCCCGCCTGGGGGACAACCCAAGAGGTTATCCCGGGCGGCCACCCTCGAAAGGAGCGCTCGATGATCCGCCGTTCCTTCGCTTGCTCGCCTGGCTGCCCCGCCCCGTCGTGCCCGGGCCCGCCGGCGAGCGCCACGCGCGACACAGGAGGCGGAGCGGGCGTTGGCGCGGGGGTGATGGACGCACGGAGGGCGAGCAGGTGAGAGATCACGACGATGGCGGTGGTGATGGGAAGGCGAGGCGACCGAACGCGGCTCGGCACCGGGCTTCGCTGGACGCATCGAGCCGGCGCCGAGCGGGCGTCCAGTGGGCCTACTCTCCTAATCAGGATCCGCGGCGGAAAGCGGACACGATTTCACGCCACCTTGGCCGCGCGAAGATACCGGCTCACCGTCGCCGTCGAGACGTCCAGTGCGTTGGCAATCTCCGGCAGCGTGAGCCCGCGGTCCCGCAGCTTGGCGGCCCGGTCCGGCGTCGCTTTCGTCGTGCCGGGCTTCCGGCCCGCGTATGCGCCACGCTTCTTAGCAAGCAAGATCCCCGCGGTCTGCCGCTCGAGGATGTGCTCGCGCTCGATCTCGGCGAGGCCCAACATGAGCGCCGCAATCATGCGGCCGACGGCGCCATTCAACTCGATTTGCTGCGTGACGCTCACGAAGCGCAAGCCGCGGTCGAACCAGTCGGCGAGCAGGTTCACGCCGTCGCGGAGCCGCCGGGACAAGCGGTCGAGTTTCCACACCACGACGGTTTTCACCTTGCCGCTGAAGATGTCCGCCTGGAGCCGCTCGAACGCCGGCCGGGCAAGGCTCTTGCCGGATTCCTTGTCCTCGTACCACTGGACCTGGCCAGCGTCGATGCCGTTGCCGGCGAGCCACTTAGCGATCTCCGCCCGCTGGGAATCCGCTTTCTGTTGCCGGCTGCTGACTCTCACGTACGCGGCGATCATGGTTGTCCCCCCGAGGTGTCGTTTGCCCACCGAAGGCATCATACGCAGCGGCGTCAGACTTGTCAATTAGAGTACAGTCATTTTGATAATGACTCCTGTGACCGTAACCCCGTGCACGGCAACGCGGCGCCCGAGCGGTTTTCGGCGACACCCTATTTGATAAGCCACCCGGTCTCATCGCGCGGCTGACCGCACGCCTCCCCAAGGTTGTTCCGGCGGGGCGCCGGCGGCCGGCTTCTTCTTCGCCCCCCGGGTCCTCGGCGCTCGCGCGGCTCCGC
>JBGPMX010000790.1:0-2656 GCA_041487215.1 Planctomycetia bacterium
CAGCTCGTCGGGCGTAGGCGGCAGACCGATGAGATCCAGATACACCCGCCGGAGCAGCACTTGCTGCGACGCTTCCGGCCGCGGCTTGAGACCGCGCTTGGCGTGCTCGGCGGCGAGAAAAGCGTCGATCGGGTTGCGTACCCACGACGCCGCGTCGCGCGCCGTGGCGGGCACGGCGGGCCGATCCACCTGCTGAAACGGCTCCCACGCGTACGCGGCCGGCAGGCCTTGCTTGTCCTGCGGCTCGGCCCAAACGGGACCGGGCGCGATGAAGAAGGCGAAGGCCAAGAAGATGATCGCTCGCTTGAGCATGGGCACTCCAGGCTTGGAGACGATCGCTTACGCGGCAGGGATGAACGCGGGCAGCACGCTGCTCGGGCGCGAGCGATTGTACCAACGTGGCGATGCTAAAACCACGGTTTCGACAGCAGCGACCACTCGGGTGGCGCGTCCGAGCACCGCGCATCCAGCTGCTTGCTTTTCGATCGGATCTCGGTATGGTCATTGGGATCTGTCGTTTTCACGCTGTTTCTGGAGATTCTCATGGGGTTTCATCAGACGAAGACGCACCGCAACGGCAAGCATTCCTATCATCAAATCGGCTTGGTCCGTGGCCAGTTCGGCGACATCCCGGAGGACCAGTGGCTGGACTTTATCGCCGAGGCAGGGTTCGACGGGTGGGAGGAGGCCAGTTGGGAGCTGGATCTCGGGCGCTGCTCGAGCGACGAAGGAGCGGCGGCGTACGCGAAGGAGCGGATCGCGAAGGCCAAGAAGCGCGGTCTCGAGATCTTCACCGTGGCCACGCATCTCCAGGGACAGGCGCTCGGGGACGAGCCGAGCGCGAAGACGCTGCAGTTCATCGGCGGTGAGGCCGCGAAAGCGTACAAGGAATGGCGGGACAAGGGGAACAAGCCGCCGCGTACCGACCCCTACCACGTGCCCGGCGACGTCGGCCAGCTGGTGCACAAGCAGGCGCTCGAGCAGCTCCTTGCCTGTGTGCGGCTCGCCCATTTTCTCGGCAAGGAACAGGATCGCCGGGTCGCGCTCCCCGGCTTCGTCGGTTCCCCGGCGCACTGCTGGAGCCACTGGTTCCTATTCCCGCCGCTGCCCAGTTCGCTGGGTGGCCACGCCATTCCGGACGTGCGCGAGGTGAGCCTCGAACTGCTCGTCGAGCGGTTCCGGCCGGTCACCGAGGCGTGCAAGAAGTACGGCGTGACATTCGACCTCGAGTGCCACCCGAGCGAGCGGGCGATGGGGGACCTGGAGTCGGCTGGTGATTACCTGGCCGCGTGGGACAAGGCGGGCTTCCGCGACCAGATCGGCTTCAACCTGGACGGCTCGCACATGGAGTGGCAGGGAGTATCGGTCATCGAGTTCATACGCAACTTCGGCGACCGCATCCACTGCGCGCACATCAAGGGGGTGTGGGTGGCGAAGGAGCACACGCGCGCCGGGCGGCTGGGCGGGCATCGGCCGATGGGGCACAAGCACAACGGCTGGAACTTCGTGACGGCCGGGACCGAGCGCGACGCGAACTCGGTCGAAGAGATCATGATCGAGCTCAATCGCTCGGGCTACGACGGAGCGGTGTCGATCGAGTGGGAGGACAACGACGCCGAGAAGCGTGCCGGGGCGCGCGCGGCGCTCGCGAACGTACACCGTGCCGATCTGCCGCCCAGCTTCAGCCGCCACGATGAAACACTCAAGGCGTGACGTGGGGCGTGGCGGGTAGGCGAGCGGCGTGATTTACCCCCGCCGGATGGAGAACGACCGCGGGATAAACCCGGCGGCTCACAACGCACGACCCGGCGGCTCGCTTGGGAGGCAAAACGCTTGGCCCTGCGACCGGTCTGCGTCGTCAACGTGGTCGGTCTCGCGCTGCGGCACATCGGCAGCGACACCCCGCACCTCGCGAACCTCGCGCACAGCGGCGTCCTCGAGCCGCTCGGCGGCATCATCCCCGCCGTGACCTGCTCGGCCCAGGCCACCATGCTCACCGGCGCGCTGGCGCGCGAGCACGGCATCGTCGGCAACGGCTGGTGCTTTCGCGATACGGGCGAGGTGCGGTTCTGGCTGCAATCGAACCAGCTGATCGAAGGCGAGCCCGTGTACGCGGCCGCGCGGCGCCGCGCGGCCGAGCGCGGCGAACCGTTCACCTCGGCCAAGCTCTTCTGGTGGTTCAACCAGGGGGCCGCCGTCGATTGGAGCGTCACGCCCAAGCCGCACTACGGCGCCGACGGCTCGAAACTATTCGCCATCCAGACTACACCGGACGCTCTGGCGGCGGAGCTCGAGACCCGGCTCGGGCCGTTCCCGTTCCACACCTTCTGGGGACCCCGAGCCGGCTTGCCCTGCTCGGATTGGATCGCTCGGGCCACGGCCGAGCTGCTCGGGCGGCACCGCCCAACGCTCACCCTGGCCTACCTGCCGCACCTGGACTACGACCTGCAGCGTTACGGCCCGGATTGCGCGGTGCTGCCCGCGCGGCTGCGTGAAATCGATGCGTGCGCGGGCGTGGTGATCGCCGCGGCACACGAGATCGGCGCACGGGTGGTGGTCGTTTCCGAATACGGCTTGCTGCCGGTTCGCCGTGCCGTGCTCATCAACCGCGTGCTGCGGGAATCGGGCTGGCTCCGCGTGCGGCCCGGTCCGTTCG
>JBGPMX010000791.1:0-2652 GCA_041487215.1 Planctomycetia bacterium
CCAGCCCCGCCTCGTAGAGCGCCTCTAGCGCGGTGACGAACCGCGCCACGGCCAGCTTGCGCACCGCTCCGCCGAGCACCGGGACGGCGTGCACCACGCGAAAGCCGCCGCGGCGCAGGGCGGGCGAGAATCGCCCCAGGCGCAGGCCAACCGCCGTACCGAGCACCAGCGCGTAGAGCGGCACGAGCGGGCCCAGGCCGCGCACCAGATAGCCGCCGATGCCGATCCGCCCCAGGAACGCGTCCGGCAGCGGCGCCAGCAGGAACAGCGCATGCAGCGTGATGATCGGCCAGGTCAGCTCGTGGACCATGAGCCGCCGCTGCCCCGCGCGCTCCTGCCAGAGCTCGGCAAGATCCTCGAGCACCGCAGGCAGCCTGCCCGAGTCCTCGCCGGCACGCACCATTTCGACGTCGAGCGTCCGGAACACGTGCGGGAAACAGGCCATGCGCTCGTGGAGCGGGATGCCGCTGGCCGCCCCCGTGCGCAGGTCTGCCACGATCGCCGCGGCGGACGGGCCCGAGAAGGACCGGCCGGCCACGTCCAGGCTGCGCAGCAGCGGGACGCCCGCCTCGAGCATCGTCGCCAGCTGGCGGTAGAAGGGGACGAGCTGCTTGGCCCCGACCGGCGGGACCAGGCGTTCCCAGAAATGAGTGCGCTGCGGCCGGCGGCCGCTGCGCGCGGCGTGGCTCAAGGGATTCCTTTCATCACTTCTCTACGTCTTGGACCCAACCCAGGCCCAGGTCGACGCCCTGGCCCCCTCCCGTCTGGTGGCAGTGCACGGCGATGACGTTGTACCCCTCGTGGAATAAGCCGCGCTCCTCGGCGTTCAGGACGTGTTGCTCGTAGCTCGTCGCGTAGCCCGCGCGCCCGAGTAGCCGCTTGCCGTTCACGTACACCTCGAGGTCTTCGTCATGGTAATAGCGCACGAGCGCGCGGGCATCCTCGAGCGCCGGGGTGCGCACGCTCGTGCGCAACCAGATGTCGGGCGTGTTCCAGGTCGTGCCGATCAGGATGCCGGGGGTGCCCGCGGTGCCGAACCCGCTGGAACCGACCTTCCAACGGGAGTCCTCGAACCCCACGCGCTCCCAGCCCTCGCCCGGTTCCGCCGTGGTGTAACGCCACTCGTGCCCGCCTTGCGACGCGGTGCGGATGCCCCAGCGGAATCGATCGAGCAGGCGATCCACTGCCACGGTCTCGTCCGAAGTCCAGCCGGCGCGCCGTCCCAGCGCCTGCTCGGTATGGACGATCAGCGTCGGGTCCGTCGGGTATTGCCCGAGCGATTCCCCGAAGATCGACAGCCCGCCGGCCTGTTCCCCTGGCGGCACCGAGAAGCTTATTTCCAGCACCCCTTTCTGGCGCAGCGCGTGCAGCGCCTCCTTGTCCTGCGACAGATCCACGCCGCCGCGCACCAGGTACCCATAGCTGCCGTGCTGCCAGTGTGCGACATGGGAAAGCACGCCGCGCGCGTCGGCCGGGTCGTCTTCCAGCCGTGACAGCACCGTCTGCCCCGCGAGCCGCAGCTCGATTCGGCTTGGGTGTTTGTGCACGTCGGTCTGGGGGTAATCGAGCGGGTTGCGGCGCGACGGCCAGTCCAGCTTTTCTCCGTGCGCCTTGCTGGCGAGCTCGCCGAGGAACTCGAGGCGGCCGGGCGACGCGTCGCGCACGAACGCCGGCAGCTTGACCCGGTACTCGACGCGGCCGGCCCCGTAGGCGTAGAACTTGCCGCGCCGCTCGAGAGACCCCGGCCCGATGTCGTTCCAATCCAGCCGCGCAAAGTCGTCGGGACGGAAGCGTAGCGCGACCCGGTGGGCATCCAGCACCTCGACGCGCGGGCTGCACGCGGGCGTTGGCCGGGCGCCGCCCGCGGCCGGCGTACCGGGCGGCCGGGTTGCTTCCGCGCTGCCGGACGCCCCGGCCGGCCGCACGATGTTCACGAAGTTGGCGGCGATCCGCTTGCCGCCCGGCTCCAGGAGTTCCATGCCAAGCGCTCCGACCCAGGGGCGCTCGCCGGCCAGCCGGATGCGGATCGACGCCTGCGCGACCGACTGGTACGGCCGCCAGGCGACCGGCCGCGTCTCCGGCTTCGTCTCGCTCTTCTCGCCGAGATCGTTGCTGCCGATCAGCCACCAGCGCAGGACGGGCGGTTCGGTGCGCGACGAGAAGTGGCTCACGAAGATCGGCACCAGGGCCTCGCCGTTGGCGTCGACCGCTACGGCCGGGGGCGCGTCGAAGCCGACGAAATCCGCCCCCTGAAGGTCGGCCACCGTCATGCCAGGCACGAAGGCGTCGTAGCCGAAGTCCTTGGGCGACCGGTCATAGTTCACGAAACCGTTGTGCTCCCACTCGATGTCGCTGAGCTCGGTGTAGACGTAGCCCTGGATCTTGTCGTGACGCCGCAGCTGGGTGGTCAGGTAGCGGAAGCCCCAGGAGACATCCCGGTCGCCGCTGCCGGCCGACACCGAGCCGTATTCGGAATTGATGAGCGGCTCGGTCCCTTGCGTCATGCCGGGGACGTAGTTGAACGGCGAGCCGGACCGGGTGTTCGTCACCACCTCCTCGATGTGGCTGCGCGCCCGTGCGTAGTCGTCGATGTAGAAGTGCCAGGAATTGAGGTCGGTCTTCACGTGGTCACGTTTGTCGGGCGAGTTGTCC
>JBGPMX010000792.1:0-2643 GCA_041487215.1 Planctomycetia bacterium
AACGATTCTTCGCCCTTCGACCCAGGGGTTCCACGCGGCTGACGCCGCGTACCACCCCTGGCTAACTACGGTCGCCGCTCCGCGGCTTCCCATCGACCCGGCTCGTGTCCCATAGCCCTGGAAGGGCGACAGAAATAGATCGCGCGGCGGCGTCACGGAAAACCTCGGGCACCCCCTTCTTCGCGACGCCTCGGATCGAGCGCAGTGCCGATCGGCGGGTTCATCCGCCACGGAGTGGCGGGCCACACGGGCGAAACAATCCGCCCCCCGCGACCCACCTTGACAAATTTCCGCGGTCCCCCTACTTTCGCGACACAAGTCGCGCGCGGCAGGAACGCGCCCGCTCTGGTACGCCCGGAATGGAGTCCGCATGAACCAGCCCGTCCCGCTGCTCGATCTCCGCGCCCAGTTCCACACCATCCGCGACGAGATCCAGGAAGCGATCGCACGCGTCGTCGAGGCCCAGCAGTTCATCCTCGGTCCCGAAGTCGAAGCGCTCGAGCGCGAGATCGCCGCGTACTGCGGCACGCGGCACGCCATCGGCTGCGCCTCGGGCACGGACGCGCTCTTGCTCGCGCTCATGGCCATCGGCGTCGGCTCGGGCGACGAGGTCATCACCACGCCATACACCTTCTTCGCCACCGCGGGCGTCATCGCGCGGCTCGGCGCGCGGCCCGTCTTCGTGGACATCGACCCGGCCAGCTACAACATCGACGCCGCGGCGATCGACGCCGCGATCTCGCCCCGCACGAAAGCGATCATGCCCGTGCACCTTTACGGCCAGACCGCGGAGATGGGACCGATCCGGCAGCTCGCCGGGCGGCGCGGCGTCGCGGTGATCGAAGACGCCTGCCAGGCGATCGGCGCCGAGTACCACGGCAGGCGCAGCGGCGGGCTCGGCACCGCGGCCGCGTTCAGCTTTTTCCCCTCGAAGAACCTGGGGGGCTTCGGCGACGGCGGCATGCTCACGACCGACGATCCGGCGCTGGCCGATCGCCTGCGCATCCTGCGCGTGCACGGCATGGAGCCGAAGTACTACCACCGCTGGGTGGGCATCAACGGGCGGCTCGACGCGATCCAGGCCGCGGTGCTGCGCGTCAAGCTGCGGCATCTCGAGAAGTGGACGTCGGCGCGCCGGCACCATGCGCAGCGTTACGGCCGGCTCTTCGCCGCCCAGAGTCTGGACGGCCGCATCACGCCGCCCGCCGAACTGCCCGGCCTGCGGCACGTTTTTAACCAGTACGTCGTGCGCGTGCCGGCCGAGCTGCGCGACGGCCTGCGCAAGCACCTGGCGGGGCAGGGGGTGGGCAGCGAGATCTACTACCCCGTGCCGCTGCACCGGCAGGAGTGTTTCGCCGATCTTGGTTACCGGGAAGGCGGCTTCCCCGAGGCCGAGCGGGCGGCCGCGGAAACGATGGCACTACCGGTTTACCCGGAGCTGACGGCCGAGCAGCAGGAGCGCGTCGTGCACGCCGTGGGCGCGTACCTCGCAGGCCATTCCAACCAGACGCAACGGCCGGCCGCCTGACCTCTCCAGCCTGTCGAAACAGTCGCCCCACGCGCCTGCGCGGGAGAAACGAGTCGGTTTCTCGGCTGGCTGATCCGCCTCGGCGCTCGCCCGTCGCGCTACGATGGACTTCTTCCACGGGCTTCCAAGCCCCCACCCGGCAAGAACGGGGATTCGGACTCGCACCCCGAGAAAAAGCGGCCGAGCTGCTTGCTCCCTCCCGCCGGCCGCTTGTTTCGTTGATTCCCGCCACCGGTCGTCCTAGAATCGTGCCGTGTCCGGCGGCGGACGGAGAAGTTCCTTCGAGAAGGCGTCGCGGGACCGACCGGGCTCGATGGCCGGAATCGTTCCCATCGTTGGAGAAAGTGAGCCCCCGTGGATAGCGCCGCGAACGATCGTGTTCCAGACGGATACAGGGCGGAACCGCCGGCCGATGCCACGCAGAACGAAACGCCGCCGAGTGGATGGTTTCGCCCGCGGCTCCATGTGTGGCTTCCTGCCCTGCTGGCCGTCGTTGGAACCGTTGCGGCCGTGAGGCTTCTCCCGATCAATGTTTTCGCGCCGTCCCCGCAGGGACGTGAAGAGCTGGCACAGGTCATCGAGGTGTCCTATCAGGAGGGCCGCATGGCAGATCTCGCCGTTGCGGCCGACCGCTACGTCGAGAGCTTCGGGGATGATCCGCGTGTCGGGGAGCTGCGCGATCAGGCCAAAGTGGAGGCCGCGCTGCGGCCGGTGAGCAACCTGCTGAGGAAAGAGAAGTGGGAGGCGGCGCGCGAAACGGTGGCGCAGCTGGGCGACGGGTCGAGCGCGGGGGCCTGGGGGCCGCTCGTGGTGTCCGTATATCAGCAGTTCGTCCCGCTGTCGCAGTTCGTGCACGAGCACGGCGCGGTGCTGGGTCCCGACCCGTTCGCCCCCGGCGCGATGAACATGAAGAGCATGGCCCAGATCGCGGCCGAAGCAGCGGCCGCCCCGCGCGAACACTGGCTGCCGTTCGAGCCGCTCGCGGACGCCACGCGAGCCGCCGAGCGGGCCCACGAGCTCTGCGCGGCGCAGGAATCGATCACGAATCGCTGCTCGCTGTTGGTCTACGTCTACAGCCACGTGCAGGCCAGGCTGCCCCAACTCCACGCACAGCT
>JBGPMX010000793.1:0-2635 GCA_041487215.1 Planctomycetia bacterium
AAGCTGTTCGAGATGTCCGACCGCACGAAGCCGGTGGGCAGGAACGTGGAAACGCACGTGCCGGGCGCGGCGTAGTCGCTGGTGACGTTGCGGTTCGAGAACGCCGCGATCTTGCCAGGGAACGCAAAGTTGTCGCCGGTCTCGAGCACGCAGCCCTGCGGCGGAGCCGCGGTCTCCGACGAGTAGGGGTAGTCGGCAATTACCTCGACCGTCTCGTTCAGCACCGCGGGCAGCACGGTGCCGTCCATGGCGTTGAAGCTCCCCTCCGGGCAGCTGCTGGTGGGGACACCGGGCGCGGGGGCCGCGGCAACACCGCAGTTGCCGGCCGCGGCGATGGGCACGATCCCCAGGCTGCGCAGGCCCTCGAGCACGTTTTTGTAGGGGATGACCACCGATGCCCCCTGCTCGAACGCGTGCCGCTCGCTCTCGTAGTTCTGGTTGCCGACGCTCCAGGACATGTTCGCGACGGCGATCGGGATCTGCTCCTGGGCAAACGTGTTGGGGTTGTCCACGAACGGGTTGTCGCGCACGTAGCGCAGGGCGTCGAAGCCGTCCTCCACGTTGCCGCCGGCCGCTCGGAAGGTGCGGACCGGTACGATCAGGCTGTCCGGCGCGATCTGGTGGATGATGCCCGCCACGGCGGTACCGTGGCCCAAGAGGTCGTAGTCGCCGCGGCCGGGCACTTGCACGTCGAAGCCCGGCGTGACCGTGCCCTGGAACGCGAGGTTCGTGCTGTCCACGCCGCTGTCCAGCACCGCGGCGGCCAGGTTGCGGCCGGTGTAGGGGACGCCGATCTGCCGCAGCTCGGTAAGCCCGATCGCGCCGCCCGCCACCGTGTTCGCCAGGGTCGGCGCCGCGAACTTCCAGATGCCGTCGCGGTCGGAGACGAACAGCGCGCTGCCGTCGGCCGAGAACGTGACGGAAAACGCGTCCCGGTAGGCGTCGGAGAAGTTGTTCGGGAAGGCGGCCAGCGGCGGGCAGCCGGCCGGCCGCACGCCCGTCGGCGTGCAGACGTTGAAGTTCGTCGCGAACACCGTGGTCGTGATCGCGCCGGTCAGCGGGTTGACGTTGATCTGGAGTAGCGAGCGGCTGTCGTAATCCGTGACGAACAGGCCGCCGCCGAAGAAGCCGATCGGGTCGAACGACGCGTCGCCGTAGAGCCGGTTGTTGATCGATTCCTGGGGGATGAAATCCACCGGCGCGGTGATGCCGCCGCCGGCCGCCTGGATCTGGATGATGCGCGACAGCTGCGTCGACTCGATGTCGCTCGACGCGATGAACATGCCGCCGAAGAGCTGCACGCCGCCGCCGAACAGGTTGCCGCCCAGCACGATGCCGCGGTTCGGGTCGAAGACGAGCGCCCGCGCGTCGATGTCCGTGTTGGGCAGCGGAACGTCGGTCTCGAGGTTGGCCCGAAACGGGGCCGGCTGGCTCTGCGGGATCACCGCGCTGGGCGCGATCCGGAACAGGTCGTTGCCGTCGTTCGGCGGCGTGCACGTCGTGTCGGGCGCCGGGCTGCCGAACCCGTCGCAGCGCACGTCGAGCGAGTAAAGGTCCGTGCCGAAGTTATCGCCCGGGGCGACGCCGATGGTCGCCGGGTTGTCGTCGAGGATGCCGTTGCCGACCGGTGGGGGGCCGTCGAGGTCGAAGAAGGTATTCGCCGTGGCGAGTCCGCCGTTCGGGTTCAGCTGGTAGATGGCGTTGCGCGGGTTGGGCCCGATGGTGGCCGGCGAATCAACCTGGCTCACGAACAGCTTCACCCCCGCCGGAGGCTCGCCGGCGAACGTGCCGGGATCGTCGAAGGCGAGGTCATACCAGTTCTCGTAGCCGCCGAAACCAAGGCTGCCGCCGCCCACGGGCAGCGCACCGAACGGCGCAAAGTTGCTGGTCGCGAAGGTCTCGCCGTTGGGGTTCACGGCGAAGATCGTCCCGGTCGTGTCGCGTGGGATGGCGAAGACCCGGCTGCCGAACGAGCCGGTGGGATCGGCCTCGATGCGGCCGCGCTGGCTGCTCAGGAAGCGTACGGTGATCGTCCCGATGGGGATGATCGGGGCGGAGACGACCGGGGCGAGCAGCTGGCGTGCCTCGAGGGATTCCAGGCTGAGCGGGCGGCGCCGCCCCGGCTCGCGCCGCGACCGGTCACGCTGCGACCTTGGCTTCAACATGCGCTGTTTCTCCACGCGAGGTCTTACGGTCGTTTGCACCCGCCTCCGTGCGCCACTCCCTCTGCCGCCGCTCGTCGTTCGTCGTCACCGCATTCACGCGGTCGGTCGTAACGTTCCGGTTGATACCCCCCTTGCCAAGGGGGGGACAAGGGGGGGTATCCGCCTCCCGCTCGTCGTGACCTAACGCAATCGCAGTGCCTGATCGCCGCCGTTGCTCGAAGCTGTCTCGCGATGGCTCTGCGAACCTCGTTTTTCTCGCGGCACGGACGCGTCCGCGCCAGGTGCGGCCGGCCGCGGCACCAGGCTACACAGCCGCACGGTGCTGCCCGGCGACAACGCCGGCGCAGCGCACCGGTGCGTTTCGGAGACGCGGCCGCGCGTGGGCGCGGCGACGCGTCACCGCCTCGTCTGCTGCTTCGTGTGTTTCAGGTGGTCTTGCACAGAATCCTGGGCCGCCCGGCGGCGCAGCG
>JBGPMX010000794.1:0-2629 GCA_041487215.1 Planctomycetia bacterium
AGGGACGCCGGGCCAGTGCCGCAGCGGCGGCACGGCTCCCACCTCGCAGTCCGCGAAGTGCTCCGAGATTTCCTGCTCGGTCGCCAGCCGGCACGCGTCGCAGCCCAGCTCCCGGGCCACCGCCTGCAGGTTGATCCGCCGCGTGGCCGGCGCCACGACCTCGGCCATCCCGCCGTCGGCCTTGACGATGACGACCTTGGCAAGGCGGTGCCCGCAGAAATGCTCCTCGGCCGCGACCTCCTGCGCGGTGTAACGCGGCGTGTGGTGACGCTCCTCGAAGGCAACGTGCTCGTTCTCGAGCGTGCTCTCGATCCATTTCGGCACGGACATGATGCACCTCCGTTCGCTCAAGACGGGAAGAGAGGGACCGCGTCGTCGAGCCCCGAAAGGAATCGCCCCGTGAGAAAACGGGGCACGGCTCGGCCGGTCGGTTGATCCTGACCTTGCAGCCTGAGTCTAATCCGGCCACGAGCCGCGAATCAAGCGTCGGCCGACGCACCCGCTGCGGCGCGTCGCCCGTCAGTGGCTGGCAGCGGCGGGGGTCCGGTGGGACCCCTGCGAGCGGCGCGACATGTCGTCCGCGAGCCGCGTGAAGATGCGGTAGAGCAGCTCGAGCGACTCCCGCAGCTCGGCCTCGGAAATGACCAGCGGCGGGCTCACGCGGAGCACGCAGCCGGCGAGCGGCCCGAGTAGATGGATGCCGTCCCTGCCCGGTTCGCCGACGTAGCAGGCCCGGACACAGGCGTTGGCGATGTCGCTCGCCGGCTGCCCCTCGAACTCCGTCATCTCGACCCCCCACACCATCGCCTCGCCGCGCACGTGCTTCACGAACGGGATCTGCTTGAGACGCAGCAGCCCGTCGCGCAGCACGTCGCCCAGCCGGCGCGCGTGCCCAATCACGTCGTTGGCCTCGTAGAGATCCAGCGTGGCGAGCACCGCGGCGCACGCGATCGGGTTGCCGCTGTAGGTGTCGGACCCCTCGCCGTAGTCCAGGCTGGCGAAGACGTCACCGCGGCCGACGGCCGCCGAGACCGGCGCGCCATTGCCGAGTCCCTTGCCCAGCACCACGATGTCCGGTTCGAGCCCATACGTCTCGTAAGCGAACATCGCGCCGGTGCGGCCGAAGTTCGCCTGGACCTCGTCCAGAATGAAGAGGATGTCGTGGCGGCGGCAGAAGGCCTCGAGCGCCCGCAGGTACTCGGCGGGCGGATGAAACGCCCCGGCGCCGCCCAGGTAGGGCTCGGTGATGAGCGCCGCGAGGCGCGGCCCGAGCTCGCGCTGGAGCGCGTCGAGTTCGCGCAGGCACGGTGTGGTGTCGAAGGGGCGGCCGGCGAGCGTCACGTCCATGCACGCATCGCGCGGGAAGCCGATGAAGCGGACACGCGGATCGCGCTCCGGCGAGCTCTCGTTGCCCGTCACTGCCCCGGCGATTCCCTTCTTGCCGTGGAAGCCGTCGCGCGTGGCCAGGATCATGTCACGCGCGCGGTCGCGGTGCAGCGCCGCCCAGAGCGCCTTCTGGATCGCTTCCGATCCGGACGCCGCCCAGAGCACCTGCTCCATCCGGCCGCCGCCGGGCCTCGCCCGCATCAGACCGACCAGCCGCGCGCACGCCTCCGCCTCGATCTCGGTGACGGCGTTGTAGGCCGTGAGCGGGACGGCTTCGAGGTACGCCGGGCCGTCCGATCCGATCTGACCGGTCCAGCCCAGGTAGTCGCCCAGCCGGTTCAGCCACGGCCGTGGGTTGTGCCCCAGGTTGGCGACCAGAACGCCCGACGAATAGTCGTAGAGTCGACGCCCATCGGGCGTCCAGTGGAAGATGCCCGCACTGCGCGCCAGCACCGCGAGCGTGGGAGTGAACGTGCGCAGCGCACGCGGCTCGAGCCGGGCGATCTGCCGCCGCACCTCGTTGGACGCCTCCTCACCCGGAAACGCGATGGGGCGTTCGGCCATGGTCATTCGTTCATCCCTCTTCGAGAACAGGTCATCCCCCCGTCACCCCGGGGTATCCGTGTCAACCAGGTTCGGCGCGGGTCTCCCGACCCCGCCGTCCCAGGCATAACGTTGATGCAACGTCAAAAACCACGAGCACGGCAGCGCGGCAGCCACGCCGCGGGCCCTAAACCGGCGGCTCGTAGAGCACGGTCGGTTCGACGCGGCCGGGCTCCAGCAAGACCAGCCCACCGCGCGGGTGGTTCACCCTCACGATGCAGTCGGGGACGCCGCGCGCGTGGCACTCGAGGATCGCCTCGAGCGCCTGCACGGTCGCGACGGTCTGGCGATCGGCGGTCAGATCGGTGAACGCGAGCCCGCGGAGCTCCTCGAGCCGAGCCGGCTTGCCGGGAGCCGGTCCAGCGAACTCGGCGTACGCCACCTCGTGAATGAACCGCTCGATCGCCTCCAGCCCGTAGCCGCGCTGCACTCGCTCGCCCCACGGCTCGACGCACACCCCGTTGTAGTGTGTGTTGATCGTCGTCTTGAGCGCGGTGGGCGTCTTGCCCTCGACCGTGAGCTCGACGCCGCGTTTGCGCGAGTGGCCGTTCCAGACGCCGTTGTCGAAGCGGAACTGCACCTCCTGCTCGACGTAGCCGGGGAAATTGTCCGGCATCACCCAGCTGGTGTGAATGTCAAA
>JBGPMX010000795.1:0-2629 GCA_041487215.1 Planctomycetia bacterium
AGAGGGGATGCCACAACGCCCGGATAGCTCGCCGACGACCGTAGCAAAAACCCTTCGGCGCCTTTCCGGCTCTCGACTCTCGTCTCTCGTCTCTCGACTTTTGCATCAACTCTCTTGGAGTTTGATCGGTTCCGCGCCGCAGTCGGCGAGGATGCGTGCGGCACGGGCCAGCCGAACATCGGCCTGAGGCCCCGTGTCTTCGGCCGCCACCAGCAGCTTGCCGTCCACCACGGCCTGCTGATAGAAGTCGGCCAGCTCCCTGTCGACGCCGCGCATCATCATGGCGGCGACCAGCCCGCCCACGGCTGCGCCGGCCCACGCCGACACGGCGCCCACCGCAAGCACCCCAAGCCCGCCCGTGGTGGCCAGACCGGCGACGGCGGCCAGGCCGCCCAGCACCGTGCCGATCGCCGACCCGGTCGCGACCGCGGCCGGCGTCGAAGTCCCCGCCGGCTGCTGGTGCTCGAACTCCTGGAAGTGCTTCTCCTGCGCCTCGTCGGAGCAGAGCACCGAGATATGGTCCTTGGTGAACCCCGCCCGGAGCAACTCCGTCACGGCGCAGTCCGCCCCAGCGATCGTGTTGAAGATGCCGACGCGAATCGGCTTTGCCGGCTGCTTGCTCTCCATCCCCGTTCTCCTTTCGCATGAGTTCGATCGATGCCCGCACGCCTCTTGGCAACTCATGCAAACGCCACGCCCTTCGCCGACTCAGCGACGCGCTGCGCGGCTGCTTTTCGCAGCTCAGCCATACTTATGGAATCGTACCGAAAAAGAGGCGAGAGTCCAGAAGAAGATCGAGCAGGATGACGGCCTGCCGGGGCGTCGGTCCGCGCTCCGCGCTGAGCTCACGTCCGTTTGAATTGCCGCTCGAGCTCGTTCTTGGTGAAGACCAGGGCGGTAGGGCGGCCGTGCGGGCAGTGGTGCGCGTCCTGGGCGAGGTGCTGCTGGGCCACGAGCGCCTGGATCTCTTCGGGTGTGAGCCGCTGCCCCGCCTTGACCGCGGCCTTGCAGGCGATGGTGTGCAGCAGGCGGTCGAGCAGGTCGCGGCGGTTGGGCGTGCGCGCGCCGGCGGTCAGCGTATCGACCACGTCGCGGAACATGCGATCGGCAGGGAGGTTGGCGAGCATCGCCGGATAGGTGTGGAGAGCGACGGTAGTGCCGCCGAACGGCTCGGCATCGAGCCCGAGCTCGCTGAGCAGGTCGGCGTAATCGGTCACCAGGGCGACCTCCGCGGCGCTCAAATCGACCATCTCCGGCACGAGCAGGCGCTGGGATTCGAACCGGCCGCCGAGCACGCGTTCGCGCAGCTCCTCATAGAGGATCCGCTCGTGCAGCGCGTGCTGATCGATGACCATCATGCCGTCCGGGGTCTCGACGACGAGGTAGGCGTTGTGTACCTGGATGGCGTTGCCGCCCGCGGCGAGCGGCGCGACGGGGGGGGTCGGTGCGGCGGCGGGCTGGCCGGGGCCTGCGGGATCGTGCGTGGTCTGCCCCGGCACTTGCCAGGGGGGCGGGGCCGCGCCCGGCGCGAGAGGGTTCATGGCGATCGCGGAATTGGAAGCTGGCGGGAACGGCAGCCGCGCCGCGTAGTCGCCGCCGGGCCCCGGCCGCAGCGTGAAGGGTGCGGCATCGTTCGTGTCGAACCCGGCTTCCGAATGTCCCCCGAGCGGGGCCGGGGCGGCGGGCGCGGAGCCGGCCGGGCCCGGCGATCGCGCGGGCGGCGGTGCGGCGGCGGCGCCGTAGGGACGCTGGGCCGCAGGGTCCCAGGGGGCGGCGCCGGCCGACGGGCGCGCGAAGAAATCACGCAGGCTGTTCCGCACGCCCGCCGCGTGCTCGGCCTCGCCCGCCGCGTCCGGCCGGATGAGCGGCGGCTGGAGCCGCGCGGTCAGGTCCGACTTCAGGAACTTCTCGCGCAGGGTCGCGAGCACGTGGCTGTACTGCTCGTGGCTGTCCCGGAAACGCACCTCGACCTTGGTGGGATGAATGTTCACGTCCACGTCCTCGGGCGGCAGCTCGAGGAACAGGAAGGCCACCGGGTAGCGGTTCACCATGAGCAGCCCGCGATAGGCCTCGCCGAGCGCGTGCGACAGCGAGCGGTCGCGGATGTAGCGGCCGTTCACGAAGAAGTACTGCGTGCGCGCGTTCGAGCGGCTCTCGGCGGGATCGGCGACGTAGCCCCAGAGCCGCCGGCCGCCGGTCTGCGATTCGATCGCGATGAGCCGGTCGGCCAGCTGCTGGCCGAAGAACAGGGCCAGCCGCTCCAGGAGCTGAGCCGACGCCGGCAGGTCGAACACGGTCTTGTCGTTGTGCCGCAGGGTCATGGCGAGCCGCGGGTGGGCGATGGCGGTGCGCGCGAACGCCTCGACGATGTGTCCCATCTCCGTCTGGGTCGCCTTCAGGAAGCGGCGGCGCACCGGCACGTTGAAGAACAGGTTGCGCACCTCGACCGTCGTTCCCGGCGGGCAGCCGCAGGCCGTCACGGGCCGCAGCTGGTCGCCGACGAGCTCGATCTGCGCCCCCGCCTCGGCTCCCGCCGGCCGGGATTCGAGGCGCAGGTGACTGATCGAAGCGATGGACGCCAGCGCCTCGCCCCGAAACCCGAACGTGGCGACGCGGAAGAGGTCGTCGG
>JBGPMX010000796.1:0-2612 GCA_041487215.1 Planctomycetia bacterium
GATGGGCCCCATCACGCTGCACGACGTGGTCGGGCTGGACACCGCGCTCTACGCCGGACGGGTCGTCGCGGCGGCCTATGCGGATCGCATGGTCGAGCCTAGAATTCTCGAGGCGCTCGTCGCCGCCGGCCGTCTGGGGCAGAAGAGCGGGGCCGGCTTCCACGCCTACTCCAAGGGGGGAACGAAGGGGAAACCGGACCCCGCGCTCGAATCGATCCTGGCCCCGCTGCGCCGCCCGGCCGGCCGCGAACTGCCGGACGACGAGCTGACCGATCGGCTCTTCCTGCCCATGCTGGTCGAGGCGACGCGGGCGCTCGGCGAGGGGATTGCGCGCGGGCCAGAGGACGTGGACATGAGCTTGATTCTGGGCATCGGCTTCCCGGCGTTCCGCGGCGGTATCCTGCGCTGGGCGGACTCGCTCGGTGCGGCGCGCGTCCTCGAAATGCTCGGGCGCTATGAAAAGTTAGGCACGCGGTTCCAGGCGTCCGAGACGCTCGGCGAGCTCGCGCGCAAGAAGGGAACGTTCTATCCGCCGGACGCGTAAACGGTGGCGTTCGAGAACTGCATGAGGCGTAAGCGAGGCGAGCCATGACCAGTGCCGTTGTGATCGATGCCGTCCGCATTCCGATCGGCAAGGCGGATCCGGAGAAGGGGCTGTACCGCGACGTGCGCGCCGACGACCTCTCGGCCCACGTCATTGCGGCCCTGGTGGAACGCAGCGGGATCGAGCCCGCGCTGATCGAGGACGTGGTGTGGGGCTGCGTGCAGCAGCAGGGGGAGCAGGGGAGCAACGTGGGCCGCACCGCTGCGCTGCTGGCCGGGCTGCCGATCGAGACCGGGGCGACGACCGTGAGCCGCAACTGCGGATCGAGCCTGCAGGCACTGCACCAGGCGGCGCAGTCGGCCCTGGCGGGCTGCGAAGACGTGCAGATCGTGGGCGGCGTCGAGCACATGCAGCACGTGCCGATGGACAAGGACTACGCGCCGAACCCCGCGCTGTTTCGGCGCTGGAGCCCGGCGACGATGCACATGGGGGCGATCGCCGAGTACATGGCGCGGAAGTACCGCATCGGCCGGCGCGCGCAGGACGAGTTTGCGCTGCGGAGCCACCAGCGCGCCGCCGAGGCCACGCGGTCCGGGGCTTTTGCTCGCGAGATCGCCCCGGCCTGGGGACGCGACGCCGAGGGGCGCCGCGCGCTCGTCGAGCACGACCAGGGGATCCGGCAGGACACGAGCCTCGAGGCACTCGGTAAACTGGCGGCGGCGTTCGATCCGGCCGGCGGGTCGGTCACCGCCGGCAACTCGTCACAGGTCAGCGTCGGTGCCGCCGCGCTGCTGGTGATGTCCGAGCCCAGGGCGCGCGAACTCGGGCTGCGGCCGATCGCGCGCGTGCGCGGCATGGCGGTCGCCGGCGTGGACCCCGGTGTGATGGGCATCGGCCCGGTCCCGGCGACGCTCAAGGCGCTCGAGCGCGCGGGACTCAAACTGGCCGACATCGATCTTATCGAGATCAACGAGGCGTTCGCGGTCCAGACGCTTGCCGTCATCCAGGTGCTCGGCGCGGATCCCGAGCGGGTCAACGTGCGCGGCGGTGCGATCGCGCTGGGACATCCCCTGGGCGCGAGCGGCGCGCGGATCGCAACCACGCTGCTCGGCGCCATGCGCGACCACGGCGCTCGCCTCGGACTCGCCACCATGTGCATCGGCGGCGGCCAGGGTATCGCCACGGTGTTCGAGGCCATGAATGGGAGCTGAGCTCGTTAGCAGGAGAGGGGCGGGGGTGAGGGGCAGTTGGCGAGCGGGAGACCTTCGGTTAACGCAGCGGCGGGGTCAGGAGACCCGCGCCGAACCACAGCACAGCGGCACGGTCGGAAACCCACGCCAAACAGCGCGACAGAGGGGATGGTTTAGGCGAGGGAGATGCCGCGGGCTTGCTCCGTGCAGTATCAGGCTCTTTGCTACAGTCCGCGGCACCGTCCCGCGGGATTCGAACCACCCGATGCCCCACCCTTCGTTCCGCAACCTGATCGACATGTTCCGCACGCAGGCCGCTCGGCTCGGGCCGCGCGTTGCGCTGCGCCACAAGCGGCTCGGGCTCTATCAGGACATCGCATGGGCGGACTACGAACAGCGGGTCGAATCCGCGGCGTGCGGCTGGCTGTCGGCGGGCATCGACCCGGCTGACCGCGTGGCGATCCTCTCCGAGAACCGCTGGGAGTGGCTGGTCGCCGACCTGAGCATCCTGGCAGCCGGCGCCGCCGACGTGCCGCTGCACGCCCCGCTCACCGCGCCCCAGGTCGCCTACCAGCTGGCGGATTCCGGGGCGCGCTGGGCCGTCGTGTCGAACGCCGAGCAGCTCGCCAAGGTGCTCGAGGCGTCTGCCAGGCTGCCCGACCTGGAGGGGATCGCGGTGTTCGACCCGCTGCCCGCCGGCTCCGCCGCGCTCGGCGCGTTTGCGGCCGCTTCCACCAACGCCGCCCCGCCCAGCGCCCCGCGGTTCGAGGGCGGTGTCGTCGCCGTTAAGCCGGCGATCCATGAAGGCCCACGGGTCGTCTCCTGGACCTCACTGCTCATGCACGGACGGCGCGCGCGCGCGCACTGGAAGGGCGAGC
>JBGPMX010000797.1:0-2600 GCA_041487215.1 Planctomycetia bacterium
CAGCGCGCCCAGCCGCAGCAGGCTCAGCCGCAACGCGCCCAGCCACAACGCGACCAGCCGCAGCGCGCCCAGCCGCAGCAGCGCGGCCAGTCTCAGCCTAGGAACGCTCCTCGTTCAGAGGGCAAGCCAGATAAGCGGCCCAACTAGCGGGCGGGGGCTCCCGCGAGAAGGGCCGAGCGGAGAGGGGAGCGACACGACCGCGCGTTAGCCCCATGCGTCATGACCGCGCATGGGGCTTCTGGCTAGCGCGTAGCCGGCGGCGCATGGGGCCGGTGCGCATTGGGTGTGGAGGCGGCCCCGGTGTCCACAGACGCGGTTCACACTACTGGCGAACCGCGCTGAGCGCCGTCAGCTCATTGTCAGGCTCCGTGCCGAGGACGTGAAGGGAGCAGTTGACGCGCTGACGCCGCTTGCTGGAGTCGGGATAAGGATGGCGTCGGCGATTCTAGCGATCGAGACCTAAGCGACGTGCCCTGGCCCTCGCTGCCTTGTATCCGCTGCTCCCGCGCTAGTTGCCCCACCGACCGAGGCCAGCCCACCGAACACAACTCCAAGCGCGGAGCCCACAAGACCCGGCACCCAACCGAGTTCGCCGCCGAACGACACTCGGGCTTCTGTGCACGAAGAAGTAGAGCAGAGCGTGCGGATCAGCTCCGGCCGCACCCCCACGCCGAGCCAGTACGTGGGGTTCCACTTCAGAAGGGCATAGAAAGAGCCGGTTCTGTTGTGGTTTGGGTCACTTACGCCGATGTCGACGCCGAGTGCGACGTCGAGCGACGCCCGTGGCCCGAGCCAGCGACGGTATCGCGCAGCGGGCCCGTAGGCCACTCCGTACGTATCGCCGCGCGCGAAGAACGATGCCCCGATCGCCTGTCGGTTGTCGACGTTGACCATGACGCCCCAGTCAACGAAACCGGCCAAGCCGCCGTACGGCAACGACGGATCGTCATATACGCCGCCATTCGTCAGGAAGAACACGGAGCACGCGGGCCCAGCCTCGGCGCGGTAGCAAGTCGAAGCGGTGCCGCGCCCCGTCGGCGTCGCATTTTGTGCAAGTAGGGAGGTCGCAGCGCAGAGCGCGACGACTGCCGCTGCAAACGGACGAACTTCGCTCACGGCGATGAAGCTAGCCCCGGCCAGCACCTCTGCGAGCCCCAGGTCAAGATGCGGGACTTCGACCGGGCCAACTGGCAGTGGTCGGAACGCAGGTCGAAGCTTCGCCCCAGGGAGTAAGCACAGGTTTGCTACCACCGCTGTTACCGCCCTCACGCCCAGCCTGTTACCACAAACCCCGCATCGGCCATTAACCGAGGCGGGGCTTGGGTTTGCTGTAGTGGGCCTGGGTAGAGTTGAACTACCGACCTCACGCTTATCAGGCGTGCGCTCTAACCACCTGAGCTACAGGCCCTCAACCGTCACCCAACTTAGCGGCGGACCGCTCGACACGGTACTCCAGGACAGCCGAAGGTGGGCCGCCTGGATTCCGTTCGCAAAACCCATGCTTCGCGATCGCCTCGATAAGCACCGCGGCCGCGGGATATCTGCTGATGCTGATTCCGCACCACTGAGGATGCGAGTCACCGCGCGACGCCGATCACCCCAGCGGCCGCCCCTGCGGCAACGAGCCACGCCGAATTCAGACCGTGCCGAGCTTCAGGAACACCAACGTGAGCTCGCCGAGCGGCGTGCGCAGAGACATGGGACTCCCGTAACGCATTCGTGGCGATATTAGCACCGGTGAAACGAATCGTCATTGCCGTTCTCGCCTACGCCCTCGCCATGGCCTTCGTCGAGGCCGCGGTGGTGGTCTACCTGCGCGCCCTCGGCCACGCGGGACCGTCGCTCGCCTCCACGCTCCCGATCCTTCCCCGCCCCATCCTCTTGATCGAGGTCGCGCGCGAGGCCGCCACCATCGTCATGTTGATCACCCTCGCCCTCCTGGCCGGGCGCAGCGGTTGGGAGCGATGGCTCCTGTTCTGGTTCACGTTCGCCGTCTGGGACATTGCCTACTATGGCTGGCTCTGGGTGCTCGTGCGCTGGCCACCCTCGCTCTTCACCTGGGACGTGCTGTTCCTGATCCCCGTGCCGTGGATGGGCCCCGTGCTGGCACCGCTCATCGCGAGCTCGGGGCTGGTGATCGCGTCGCTCTGGCTGCTCGGAAGAATTGAACGGGGAGTGAAACCGGGACTCTCGCGCTGGACCGCGGTGGGCGTCGTGCTGGGACTGCTCGTCTCGCTCAGCGCGTTCGTCGTGGACTATCGCCTCGCGCTCGCCGGCCGGGAGCCGGCGACGTTTCACTGGGGATGGTTCGCCGCAGGCTTGATGATCGCCGCGTCCACGCTCGCGGCCGGCGCGCGGCAGCGCGCCCCGCAAGCATCAGAATCCAATGTGCAGCCCTAGCCGTGCGTTTCCGGCGATCGCAAACACCTCGACGATCGCGACGCCGCCGAGCCATGCCGTCCGCCACCGCGAGGGCAGCAGGGCACCGAGCGAGACGGTGCTCGCGATCGCGAGAACGTTATAGACCGCCAGCTTTCCATCCGAAGGATGCGACCCGAGAATTGGATTCCGCTCCCCCCAGCCCTGGCGCAGCGCCTGTC
>JBGPMX010000798.1:0-2595 GCA_041487215.1 Planctomycetia bacterium
CCGCGCATGCCGACTTCTCGCTCTATGCCGGCGCGCCCGCCGCGGCACAGAAGGCGCAGGCACAAAAGAACGGACCCCCGCCCGGGCCGAGCGACGTGCTCGTGCTCGATCCGGGCAAGAGCGCCTCGATCCCGGTAACGGTGGAACGCCGCGGCTACGACGGCAAGGTCGAGCTCCGTGTGACCGGCCTTCCCGACGGGCTTTCGGCCGCGCCGGCGACCGTGGCCGAGAAGCAGAACGCGGGGCAGGTGACGATCACTGCCCAGGCGGACGCGGCCGGGCGCACCGCCGATATCGAGATCGTCGGGTCGGCCGAGATTGCCGGCAACAAGGTGGAGCGGGTGGTGCAGAACGCGGTCGTGCTGGCCACCCTGGACCCGCTGCACGTCGCGCGGCGCGAGACCACCACGTTTGCGCTCGCCATTACCCGCCACGAAGCCCCGCTGGCGCTCAAGCTGCCCGCCAGTGCCGTGCTTGCGCGCGGGCTGGAGACCGAGCTGCGCGTCGAAATCGAGCGCAAGGCTGGCTTCAGCGGAGCAGTCGCCGTCAGCATCGCCAAGCTGCCGGCCGGCGTCACGGCCGCGAAGACGACCATCCCGCAAGGCAAGAACGACGGCGTGGTGAAACTCACCGCGGCGCCCAATGCCGCGGTCGGCACGCAGGCGATTCACGTCGAGTCGCAGGGCAAGGTAGGGAACGCCACCGTCGAATCCTCGGGCGACGTCGCGCTGGCCGTGGTCAAGCCGTTCGAGCTATCGCTCGAGCTGCCCCTGAAGCAGCTCGACCTGGTCATCGGTGGGTCGCAGACGCTGAAGCTCGCCGTGAAACGCCAGGGGGAATTCGACGGACCGGTCGAGCTCGCCGTGCGCGGACTCCCCGCCGGCGTCACCGTTCGGGCCGAGACCGTCGAGCCGGATCAGGAGGAGGCAGAGATCACGTTTGAAGTGGGCGACGACGCCAAGCCAGGCGCGGCGACGAAGCCGATCGTGATCGAAGCGACCGCAACCGTCGCCAAGCAGAAGGTCAAGGCGGAGACCGCACCGGTCCCCGTCACGCTCCGCGCCGCCGAGTAGCTTGCCGGGGCAGGTCCTCACCGGCGTCACGTCGTGCCAGGGGTGGTTCAGGCGCGATCGTCCGCTGCGCCGCGCGGCGGGGCATCCGGTTCAAGGAGGGTCAGGCGTTCGGGAGACAGCAGCGCGTTCATGCTGCCGGAGCGGAATCCCTCCAGGTCGAGCGTGATGGAGCTGAACCCGAGCGCCTTGAGGTGATCCACGACGGCGCGGCGCAGCTCGGGGTCCATGAAGCGGCCGATCTCCGCGAGCGGGACTTCAATGCGCGCGACTCCCGGCTGCGGGTAGCGCACGCGCAGCTCGCGGAATCCGTGTCCCCTCAGGAACTGCTCGGCCGCATCGACCTGGCGGACCCGCTCGGAAGTCACCGCCAGGCCGTAAGCGATGCGGCTCGAGAGGCACGGGGTCGCGGGCTTGTCCCAGGCGGGAAGAGACCAGTGGCGCGCGATCGCGCGCACGTCGGCCTTGTTCAGCCCGGCCTCGATGAGCGGGCTGCGCACCCGGTGCTCGTCGGCGGCGCGCATCCCCGGACGCCAGTCCCCGGTGTCGTCGCTGTTGGCGCCGTTGGCGATGACTCGCACGCCCAGTTCCGGCAGGAGCTGCTCGAGCCGCGTGTACAGCTCGGTCTTGCAGAAGTAGCAGCGGTTCGCGGCATTCGCCAGATAACGCGGCTCCTCGAACTCGCTCGTCTGGATCACGCGATGCGCGATGCCAATGAGCCGGGCGAGTTCGCGGGCCGCCTCGAGTTCGCCGGAGGCCAGGCTGGGGCTGACCGCGGTCACGGCCACGGCCGAATCGCCCAGGGCGAGGCGCGCGGCCTTGGCGACCACGGCGGAATCGACTCCGCCCGAGAACGCGACCGCCACGCTCTCGTACGCGCGCAGCGTGGCCAGCAACCGGTCTCGTTTCGCGTCCAGTTCGTTTGATGCGGCCATGACGGCTCCCCTTGCGCATTCCCCACGACCGAGTATATCGGCCCCTCCGCTCGGTCGCCAACCGCGGCGAGCAAGGGGCGTGCCACCCCAGTCAGGGCCGTACCGGCGGCGTTGTCCGCAACCCGGCCGGGCAGCCCGCCTTGTCCAAAACCGCGTCTTCCGCTAACGTACCCCGCCTTTTCCCTCTCTCTCAGGCACGATATGGAGGTCGGAGCCATGGCTGAATGGAGTCGCGCAATCGCTAGCGGTCGGTGGGGTTGGGTCTCGCTGGGCGTTGCTTTGGCCGCGCTGGGTGCGGTCGTTTCGCCCGCGGTCGGGCAGGGCAAGGCCCCCGCGAGTGGCGCGAAGGGGGCGAGCAACCGTGCCGCCGCACCTGCCGTGCCGCCCGCGGCCGGCGAGCCCATTGTGGCACGCGTGAATAACCAGGTCATCAGCGCCAAGGCGCTCGCCGACGAGTGCGTCGCCCGCAAAGGCGCCGAGGTGCTCGAGACGATGGTCTCCAAGCTGCTCGTGCAGCAGGCCTGCCAGGAGAAGGGGATCAGCGTCACGGCCAAGGAGATCGACGAGGAGATCGGCCGGACCGCTGAGCG
>JBGPMX010000799.1:0-2585 GCA_041487215.1 Planctomycetia bacterium
GCAAGGGGGGGAAGGGGGGGGATCAGCTGCCCTTGCCAAGCCATTCGACCAGCTCATCGAACGCGCGCTGGTAGCTGCGAAAGTCCTGCCAGCCGCGAAAGTCGAGCACGCGCAGCGCGGAACCGCCCGCCGGCACCCCAGGCGGGCAGTCGTCCAGCCGGAGCAGGATGATCGACCCGGCACGGTCGGCGCGCCGCGCCGCGGTCAACTGATCGGCCACCGCCCGGTCCTGGTGCGATTCAGCCGAGCAGAGCACGATCGATCGGTCGTGCACGTGCACCATCTCGTCGAGCTCCGCGGCATCGGCCTTCGCGGCGCGCAGCCAACAGCGCACGCCAGCGGCCTGGAGGTCGTGATGCAGCCGCCGCGCCAGCTCCGCGTCGGCCGGGGCGGCACAGACGTAGAGCGCGAAGAAGCCGACCGGCCGGGCGCTGGCAATGATCGCCGGCAGGTACCGGATGAAGCTCTCCGGCAGCCCGACGCCGCGCAGGAAATCGGCCGGCATCGCGTGGCCGAACCGCAAGAGCGCGTGCGTCCCCAGCTCGCTGGGTCCCTGGTGGATCACCTCGGCCAGCCCGCCGACCGCGTCGAGATCGGCGTCCACGAGTTTGGTTCGATCGAGGATCGCGCCGTCGAGCCGGGCGTGCGAAAGGTTCGCGGACTCCAGATCCGCCTGGGACAGGTTCGCCCCGCTCAGGTCCGCGCGCACCAGCAGCGCCCGGCGCAGCGAGGCGCTGCAGAGCAGGGCGCCGCCGAGCCGGCTGCCGCCCAGCCGCGCATCATCGAGCGTGGCGCGGATGAGCTGCGCACCGGTTAGATCGGCCTCCTGGCAGCAGCTCCCCGTGAGGTCCGCGCCGACCAGCCGCGCCCCGCGGAGATCGCAGCGTTCCAGGCGCGCCCCGCGCAGCACGATCCCGCTCAGCTCGGCGTCGCGCAGGTCGAGCCGCTCGCCGCGCCACGCCCACGTGGCCGCCGCCCCGTGCCGCACCAGGTTGATGTGATCGGGATCGGCCATAGCAGAGTCGAGAGTCTAGCGTCGAGGGTCCAGAGCCAGAAGAAAGGCGAGAGTCCAGCGTCCAGGGTCCAGAGCCAGCCATTTCTGGCTCTCGACTCTCGACCCTGGACTCTCGACTCTTTCAGACCCTGGACTCTCGACGCTTTCAAAACAGCCGCAGCTGGCCGGCGGTGGGCCGGGGCGGGCGGAACCGCGTCATATCGAGCGGCGGGAGGGACCCGTCCAGGCCGAGCTTGCGCGCAAACACGTCGAAGACCTGCTCGATCTGGTCGGCGAGCGGGCCGCGGCCGCGCATGCGGGATCCCCACGTCGCGTCGTAGAACTTGCCGTCGCGCATCGACCGCAGTAGCGCCTCCACGCGCGGCTTTTTGAGCGGGTAGGTACGCTCGAGCCAGTCGAAGAAGACGGGCAGCACGGTCCACGGCAGGCGCATCAGGACGTAGCCCGCGGACCGGGCACCCGCCTCTTTCGCCGCACGCAACAGCGCCGGCAGCTCGCTGTCCGTCAAGCCGGGCACGACCGGGGCGATCAGGGCGCAGACGGGGACGCCGGCCGCATGGAGCTCACGGATCGCGCGCAACCGCTCGGCGGGCGGGGACGTCCGCGGCTCCATCTGCCGCGCCAGATCGGCGTCGAGCGTGGTGAGGCTGATCGCCACGCGAACGAGCCGCTGGGCGGCCATCGGGCCGAGCAGGTCCAGGTCGCGCAGCACCAGGGCGTTCTTGGTGACCAGCATGGCCGGCTGCCGGGCCTCGAGCATCACCGCCAGGCAGCCGCGCGTGAGCCGGAAGCGACGCTCGGCCGGCTGGTAGCAATCGGTGACCCCGGAGATCATGATCGGCTCCGGGCGCCAGGAATCACCCGCCAGCTCCCGGCGCAGCAGCTCGGGGGCGTCGTGCTTCACCATGATCTTCGTCTCGAAATCGATCCCCGCGCTCATGCCGAGCAGCTCGTGGGTCGGCCGGGCGAAGCAGTACGTGCAGCCGTGTTCGCAGCCCCGGTACGGGTTGATGCTCCAGCGGAATCCGACGTCGGGGCTGTGGTTCTCGCTAAGGATGCTCTGGGACCGGTCCGGCATGAACTGGGTGGGCACGACGCGCTCGCCGCTGGCCAGATCCTCCGGGTCGCAAAGCTGCTCGAACTCTTGCTCGCGGTGCGCGGATTCGTAGCGGTTCGGCGGATCGATCTGCGCCCCGCGCCGTTTCGTGGATCGCTCACGCGCCGTCATCCAGCCTCCCCGGACAAGACAAACAAGACCGCGAACGGATCTGGACCGTGCGGCCCTATTGTAACGCTACACGGGTGTTGGGCACCTAGCAGGACCGACTCGCCGTGGGACCGATTTTAGATTTTAGATTTTGGATTCCCACCGCGTGAGTGTAGCAGCGTTTCTCCGAAACGCTGAAGCGGGTCTCGGAGAGACCCGCCTACACTTACGCCAGCGGCGTGCGCGCCAGGCATGGCTACGCCATGCGTCAGCTCCGGCGCCCGCCCCGATCGTGCTACGCTTTGGTTACGATCGGGGTAGTGTCCTGATTTGGGTGGCACGCCCTGAGGCTTTGCGAAGGGC
>JBGPMX010000800.1:0-2583 GCA_041487215.1 Planctomycetia bacterium
ACGTCGTGCTGATCGCCGCCCTGGTCGCGCAGGGCAAGCCGGCCGCGCTGGGCCCCGGCGAGCTCGACACGCTCGCCGCACCGGATCGCTGCGGGGTCGCCAAGGTGGTAACCCCCAAGCACGTGGCCAGCGTGGTGAACTACAAGTTTATTGGGAACCGGCTCGCCCTGCCGGTCGGCGGCGGCGTGATGATCGAACCGAGCCGGGTGATGTCGAGCGAGGCAGTCGAGCAGGCCGCCGATCTCAAGCTGCGCGACGCGGCCGGCACGCGGGCCGCCGGGCTCGATGACGACCGCTGGTGGTGGGACTGACACGGCCCATTCACCGGCCATGGGTGCCGCTGGGGTGGCACGTCCCTGAGGCTTTGCGAAGGGCGGGCGGGCGAAGGTCAGCCAACGCGCTACCCCCGCGCGTTCGTCACGCCACATCGGGCGGCAGGCTGCTCGGCGGGGACTGGACGCTCCGCGTCAGCATCTCGAGGAAATCGGGGTGGTGGCGGATGGGATCGAAGTCGCTCTCTGCCGGAACCTGCTCGCGCATGCTCGGGTCAAGTGCCAGCGCGCGGCCCAGCCGCGCGATCGCTTCCGGAACATGACCGGCCAGGCTGAGATAACAGGCGAGGTTGTAATGGGCAAGTGGGTCGCGTGGACGGATGTGTTGGACTTTGCGCATGGCGTCGATCGCGCGCGGCAGGTGGCCGCTGCGCTTGTAGCACCAGGCGAGCGAGAAATAAACGTGCGGTTCCTCGGGCTGGAGCTGCGCCGCGCGCTCGAGTGCGCGCGCCGCCTCGTCGTACTCCATCGCCTCGCGCAACGCCTCGCCGCGTAGCAGGCAGTACTGGTACTCGAGCTCCGTGGGGGGCGCGATGTGGTCAAGCACATCGAGCGCGCAGCGCGGGAGGCCCAGTTCCAGATAGCCCTGGGCCTCGGCGAGCCTCCGCACAAAGGTGGCCAGTCGGCTCATGGTTCTCCGCTCCCCTCCCTTCTATTCTATCATGGCAGATTGCAGCCTCTGCCTTCAACAGCGCAGCGATTTGGCCGTCAGGAGCCAATGGCGCAACTTGTTCTGGGTCAGGCTTCAGCGGCCGGTGTCGAACTGGGGTAGGGGCAGTTTTTCGGCCAGGTCCCGCCGTGCGGCGGCGTCGAGACCGATGCGCGGCGTGCCCCACCCGCGGTAGATCTTGAGCCGCTGGCCGCGCGCGATGATCTCGCGACGCGTGCGGCCGAGCGGCGCGTCCGGCCAGGCCCCCGCCCGCTCCCGGAACTCAAAAAAGTGCTCGGCCACGCATTGAATGTACTTCCAGTAGGGGCGGTTATCCGTCTGTACGACGAACAGGCCGCCCGGTTCGAGCGAACGGTGCACCAGCGCCACGAAGTCCGGAGAGAACAACCGCCGCGTTGCCTGGGTCGGGTCGTGATACGGTTGCGGGTGGTAGAGGTGGATCTCGCGCAGGCTCTGGGGTGCGACCAGATCCTCGAGGAACTCACACGCCCCCCGTACGGCGAAGCGGACGTTGCGAAGTCCGCGCTGGTTGCCCCGGCGCGTGGCGTAGCGGATGACCACTGGCAAGACGTCGATTCCCAGATGGTTCAGCTCGGGACGCGCCAGGGAGCTGCCGATGATGAAGCGTCCGTTGCCACAGCCCAGATCGACGATGAGCGGTGCCGAGCGCCCGAAAAGCGGCGCCCAATCGATCGGCCCCACACGCGGCAGGTTTTTAAGAGCGGTGCGCGTCCAACGCTCCGGCGGCAGAATGCGGCCGGGAAACGGCACACCAAACTCGCGTTCGATCGGCCCCACTTTCGCCACAGTTCCGTCCTCACCGACCAGGCGCCGGACCGCCGCCGCATCCGTTTGCTTGCTCGAGGCGCCGACACATGACAAAGTACCCGCCGTGCGCAGAATTGCAAAGGAGCGGCCGAAGCCCTTCCAGCAGCTCGCAGAGGCGGCGGCGCGATCGACCGGGTCCGCTCGGCTTCCCCTTCGGTTCTCTCCGGCCCTTCGGCGTGGCGGCATGCGCTTTCACACACGGCACCTGATGGGTCTGGTCGCCCTGGTGGCCTGCGTGCTGGTCGTCGTGCAACATCCGCAGGTGCTCGTCGGAGTGCTTGTGCCGCTGGTGGGCTGGCTGCTCGTCGTGCTCCCCGTGCTGGGCACCGCCGAGTTCCTGGCGCAGCGATCGGCCGGAAAAACGCTGATCGGTTGGAAAGTCACGGCGCTCATCCTGGTGCTGGGCCTGATCGCCTGCGCCGCGGCGGCTGTCGCCGCACTGTGGGCTTTGGCAAACCTGCCGGGATGAGCCTGCCGCAGACTTTCGAAGCCGGCGGCGCGCCGCAGCGAGCACGTCCGAAGTTTCACGCGGCGAGCTTCGCGCGCACGCGGCGGATCACCTCGTCGGTGAACTCGCTGGTGCTGGCGTGCCCCCCCAGGTCCGACGTGGCGATCCCGTCGTACACCGCCTCGAAGACCGTGTCCGCGATGGCCCGGCTCGCACGCTCGGCCGGCGGCGTCCCGATGTGCCCGAGCAAGGCCGCCCCGGCCAGGATCATCGCCATGGGGTTGGCCACGTTCTTACCTTGCAGG
>JBGPMX010000801.1:0-2577 GCA_041487215.1 Planctomycetia bacterium
AGTCCACGCTCGCGTCGGCGACCATGGGCGCTTCGCGGCGCAGACGCTCCTCGGCGTCGCGCAGCTCGAGCCAGCTCGCGACGTCGTGCGCCGGGCGCGCCGACAGTTCGTCGGCCAGCCGATCGAGGTCGAGCGCCAGGTCCTGGATCATTCCGCAGCGGAACTCGACGTTCGAGTAGCCGAGCCGCTCGGCCACCGCCTGCCGGTGCCGCCGCGCCAGCGCCAGCATCTCACGGTTGCAGTCGACCCCGATGATTCGCCCGCCCCGGCCCACGATCTGGGCGGCGATGTAGCAGAGCTTGCCGCCGCCCGAGCCCAGGTCGAGCACCGTATCACCGGGTCGGACGTAAGGCGTCGGATCGCCGCAGCCGTAGTCCCGTTCCACGATTTCGGCCGGGATCGCAGCCAGATACTCGTCGGAGTAGCTCACCGAGCAGCACAAGGCCGTCTCCCTTTCCCGTGCAGCGTTCGTGTAGCGTACGCGCACCGATTCTTCCGGCGCCTGCGCCGAGCGGACCGGTGCATCGCCCGCCGTGGTTTCCCATCGAGCGGTCATGATTTTCCTTTCGTCGCGCGCGCTGCCGCGGGTTTCCTGACGCAAACCTGGCCGGTGCCCGGCCGAAGCGGCCATGCGGCGCCGCGCGACTGCTAGGATACAGAAAAACGGCTTGAAAGCCGACCCCCCGTGCCCGCTGAGACCGCCTGGCATCCGGAGTGGAGCGAGGCAGTGGGCTTCGAGGTCTAGCAGGCGTACGAAGAAGTGCTGGAGAGAGCCAGAAGGCGGTCGAACTCTAGGACAAGAGCATCCTGCCGGACGCCGAGGACAACCTGAAGGCGGCTCGCTCGGCCTGGATCCCGTCACGCATTCCATTCCTGAGCCTGGTCGAGGCCCCGCGCGATCTGGTCCACCAGCGCGGGCGCTACTACGAGACGCTTGCGGATCACTACCGCCGCGGCGCGGCGCTCGAGCGGGTGGTGGGCGGTCCGCTCTCTCAGTAGGCGGAGCCTCGGCCGCGCGTCGCGAACGCGCGCAGCGGCGGTGCATCGTTGAGCGTCCCCGCCTCCACACCCCGAGTCACCACCCCTCACCCCCAACCCCTCTCCCCACGCTCGCTCCTATGATCCATGAGAGGAGCTCCCGTGGGGCGAGGGGAGAAGTGTGCGCGAAAGGAGCCTCTCCCATGAGGGGACGAGTCACCCCAGGAGCAAGTGTGGGGCGAGGGGAGAAGTGTGCGCGAAAGGAGCCTCTCCCATGAGGGGACGAGTCACCCCAGGAGCAAGTGTGGGGCGAGGGGAGAAGTCGGCGCGAAGTGAGACTTTTCCCATAGTCACGTAGCGTGGGTCAAGCTCGCGGAACTTTCTGGTGGGGCATCGCAAGCCAACTGGCGTTCGAAACTACACTGAGTTCTGACATCGTGATTCACTCAGCGAGCGAAGACCCACCATGCCAACGGCTTGCTCGACCCACCCTACGGTTCTCGCTCCTATGATTTAGACCGGATGCCAAGACCCTCCGGTTTCAGACCGGATGCCAGACTGAATGTCGCTGTCGCGGGCGGTTGGGCGCCGGAGTCGAACGTGGCGTGCGCGGGAATCCAAAATCTAAGATTTACGAGCCCTCGCTCCCGCCGTGCAGCTTGAGCCAGCGGCGGCGGCGCACCCAGAAGAACCGCACCGGGATGAAGATGTCCACCACCTCGTCGGAAATGAGCAGGCCGCCCAGGACCGGCGCGGCCATGGCCGAGAGCACCTCGTGGCCGACCCCGCTCGCCCACAGCATGGGAGCGAGCGCGACGATCGCGACCGCTTCCGTCAGGAGCTTGGGGCGGAGCCGGTGTGCCGCCCCCTCGATCACCGTCTGACGCAGTTCGGCGAGCGACGCAATCTGCTCCAGCCCGCCGCGGCGATCGATCGCCTCGCGCAAGTAAACCAGCATGATGATCCCCGTCTCGGTCGCCATGCCGAAACAGGCGATGAAGCCGACCCAGACCGCGACGCTCCAGTTGAAGTCGAACAGCCACAGGAAGAAGACGCCGCCCACCAGTGCCTCGGGGATCGCCAGCATCATCAGGAACGCGTCCATGAAGTCGTGGTACGTCAGGTAGAGGATCACGAAGATTAGCAGCACGACGATGGGGACGACGATCAGCAGGGTCTTGCGCGCCCGCACCTGGTGTTCGAACTGCCCGGTCCATTCCAGGAACATGCCGGTCGGCAGGCGGACCTGCTGCGCGACCGAGCGCTGGGCTTCGTCGACGAAGCCGATCAGGTCGCGGCCGCGCACGTTGAGCTGCACGTAGGAGCGCAGCATGCCGTTTTCGCTTTTGATCATCGCGGGTCCCTCGGAGATCCGCACGTCGGCCACCATGCTCAAGGGGATCTGCAGGGGGCGTGCCGCACCGGCCGGGCCGACCGCGGGCATGCCGCCTCCGGAGCCGGTGGCCGCCATGGCACCGTCCGGGCTTGCGGCCGCGGCGGCGCTTACCAGCAGGTTCTTGACCTGCTCCTCGTCCTGCCGCCAGTCTCGCGCGTAGCGGATGCGCACCGGATAGCGCTCGCGATCTTCAACGGTCATTG
>JBGPMX010000802.1:0-2574 GCA_041487215.1 Planctomycetia bacterium
AGCGTGCTCGTATCGGCCGTGGCCGCCGCCGCGCGGCTGCGGGAGCAGGGGCTCGATGTCGGCGTCGTCAACGCGCGCTTCGCCAAGCCGCTCGATACGACGACGATCCTGCGCGCCGCCGAGCAGTGCTCGTTCCTGCTCGTGGTCGAGGAGGGGACGGTGCAGGGGGGCTTCGGCAGCGCCGTGCTCGAGGCAGCGAACGACGCCCGCATCGAAACCAGACACATCCGGCGACTCGGCGTGCCCGACCGCTTCATCGAGCACGGCGAGCGCGATGAGCTGCTCGCCGATCTCGGGCTCGATAGCGACGGGATCTACCGGCACGCGCACGCGCTGGCGCTGGCCAACGGCCTGATCGAGGGAACCATCGAACACGAGCGGCGCGTCGGCTAAGGGCCCGCGCCTGGCCTGATGAAAAACACGCACTTTCCAGCGGATCTACGCACGGGATGGCGATGACCGATCCGAACGAAACGTTTGCGCCCGCGGCAGCTGATACCCCCCCTTCCCCCCCTTCCTAAGGGGGGGACAAGGGGGGGTATCAGCGTCCCAGAATGAGCACAAAAACCGTACGGATCTTTTCATCAGCCCGGCCCGCGCCTCTCCCGCTCACGGATCCGTGGGAGGGGGGCGGATGAGGGCCGCGGACCATAGCTTGTGTGTGCGCAAGCGAGGCAAGCGCCACCTCACCAGCACCAGCCGAACCGGAAGCGTAAGCGCCTGGCCGCCAGCCAGGCGCCCCTCACCTGCCCTCTCCCCCGCATGAGCCATGCGCGCGGGGGCGAGGGGACCGCAACCCGGGAGGAGCAACCCGGGAGAGCACGAGATCCTTCGCTTGCTCGTTCCTCGCTGGCTCAGCATGACAAAACCGACGGACTGCCGACTGCTGACTGTCCCGAGGATCCATGAGCAAGGGAACCGCAACGCGAGAAGTCGTGCACTGGAAAGGGGAGCAGCGCATGCCCAGGTCGAAATCGAGCGCCCCTGATCCCGCCCCCGAGCCGGCGCCCGGCAAGCAGCTGCGCCTGCTGCTGCTCGGCAACGAAGCCCGGCAGCACATCGCCAGCGCTGCCGCCGCGATCCGCCAGGTGGTCGCGGCCCGCGCAACCATTGTCACCACCGATTTGCGCCAGGAGCAGGACCTCTCGCGGCTCGACGCCGACCTGGGCATCGTGCTGGGCGGCGACGGCGCCATCCTCCGCGCCGCGCGCCAGATGGGCTATCAGCAGGTCCCGGTGCTCGGCGTCAACCTGGGCAAACTCGGCTTCCTTGCCGAGGTCGCGCCGGAGGACTTTCCGCGCACCTTCGAGAAACTCCTGGCGCGCGAGTACCAGATCGTCGAACACGTCATGCTCGAGTGCTCCGTGCGCGCCGCCGGCCTGGGCGAGCAAACCCTGCTGGCGCTCAATGAAGTACTCATCCAGACCGGCCCGCCCTACGCGATGATCGACATCGAGCTGATCATCGACGGCGAGTCGGTAACCGTCTACAGCGGGGACGGGCTCATCGTCGCGACCCCGATCGGATCGACCGGGCACAGCCTGTCGGCGGGCGGCCCCATCGTGCGGCAGGACCTGGCGGCGTTCGTCGTTACCCCGGTCTGCGCGCACACGCTCACCAACCGCCCACTCGTAGACGCCGCCGACAAGACGTACCAGCTGGTCGTGCGCAGCACGCGTGGTCATCCCACTCTGAACGTGGATGGACAGGTCCAGATGCCGCTCGCGAACGGTGACTCGGTGACCGTGCGCCGCGCCCGCGTCACGTTCGGCCTGGTCAAGGTCCACGGGCACAGCTACTACCGCCGGCTGCGCGACAAGCTGGGCTGGGGCGTGCGGCCGCTCTATAACGAGACGACGACGGATTGAATGAACCAGGGGGTGGGGGTGGGGGGGGCTGATGAAAAGGTGCGTCCGGTTTTGATGCCGGTTTGGTTGCGCTGATACCCCCCCTTGTCCCCCCCTTAAGTGACGGGCTACAGCTCCGACGCCTTGTAGAGCGTCTTCGACTTTCGGAAGCCGACGCCGCGGTAAAGCTTGATCGCGCCGGAGTTCTCCGCTGTCACTTCCAGAAACGCGCGGCGGACGCCGTACGCGTAGAAACCAAGCAACGCTTTGAGCAGCAGCGCCCGGCCCAGCTGGTGACCGCGGTGCTCGGGCACAACGCCCAGGTTTTGGATCGCGCCGACCCCCTGGTCAACCACTCCCTGGATCGTCCCGCACGGCTCCCGACCGAACGCGACCAACCAGGTGGCGTTCGGGAGAAAGCCCGGTTTGCGGCGGATCTCACGCATCAGCCGCAGGCAGCCGTAGCGATCGCCCAGGCACGGGAATACGGTTGAATCGAGCTCGCTGTGAAAGCTGCGGAACTGCGTGTCGGCGTGCACGGCCACCAGCGAGTCGTCCCAGGGCACCCAGCCGTACCCGTCGGCAAGCACGGGGTCGGCGAGCCACTCGGCGAGGTCGATCTCCATCCGGAAGCGTTTGAAGTACGTGAGCGCCATGACCGCAGCCCCACGGTTTCCTGGGGGGAGTCGCCGCATCCCGGCGGCGCGCGAACGGCCGCCCCGAGCCT
>JBGPMX010000803.1:0-2571 GCA_041487215.1 Planctomycetia bacterium
ACGAGCGGGACGCCGACCATGTGGCGTGCGTTGAGACGCTCCAGACACTGACCGGTGGCCTCGCAACCGTCTGGCCGGTGATCACCGAAGCCATGTTTCTTCTGGGTCGCTGGCCCGGCGCTCAGGCGCGGCTCTGGGAATTGATGTGCGACCCGGACTTCCGCCTGCTCGACCTGAACCGCGATGACTACGCACGGATCCGTGAGCTGATGGGCGCGTACGCAGACCTTCCCATGGACCTCGCGGACGCCGCGCTGATCCGGGTTGCCGAGCGGAACCGCCTGCGAACCGTGTTCACCCTGGACCACCGCGGCTTTCGAATTTACCGGCCGCGCCACGTGCGCAACCTCCGCCTGCTTCCCTGAATCCGAGCACGAACCATGAACGACGCCTGGATCGCCCAGCGCATGAGCCAGATCGACGCCTCGGGCATCCGCCGGGTCTTCGACCTGGCGGCGACGCTGAAGGACCCGGTGGACCTCAGCATCGGCCAGCCGGATTTTGACGTGCCCGACGTGGTGAAGCAGGCGGCGTTCGCTGCCATCCGCGCCGGGCACAACGGCTACACGCCGACGCAGGGCATCCCGCCGCTCCGCGACAAGATCCAGCAGGCGGTCACGCGCGAGTACGGCGGCGGCGACCGGCAGGTGATCATCACGAGCGGCACCAGCGGCGGGCTGGTGCTCGCCCTGCTCACGCTGGTCGATCCCGGCGACGAGGTGATCGTCTTCGATCCCTACTTCGTGATGTACAAGCACCTGGTGACGCTGGCCGGCGGGACGACCGTGTTCGTGGACACGTATCCGGACTTCCGGATTGACCCGGCGCGGGTGGAAGCGGCGATCTCGCCGCGCACCAAGCTGATCCTGATGAACAGCCCGGCGAATCCGACCGGGGCGGTGGCGGCGCCCGCGGAGATCGAGGCCCTGGCGCGGCTGGCCGCGCGGCGCGACGTGGTGCTCCTGAGCGACGAGGTGTATCGCGCGTTTTGCCACGACACACCGTTCGCGAGCCCGGCGCGCTGGAACCCGGACACGATCGTGGTGGACGGGTTCAGCAAAGCGTACGGCATGACGGGGTGGCGGCTGGGCTTCATGCACGGCCCGGCCGCGATCATGCAAGAGATCGCCAAGCTCCAGCAGTTCACGTTCGTGTGCGCCCCGCACCCGGTGCAGCACGCGGGGGTCGCCGCACTGGACGTGGACACCGCCGAAGCCGCGGCGGCATACCGCCGGCGCCGCGACCGGCTGGTCGATGCGCTGCGGGATCGCTACGAGATCGCCGGGGCCCAGGGGGCGTTCTACCTGTTCCCGCGGGTGCCGTGGGGGACAGGGAGCGAATTCGTGGCCGAGGCGATCCGCCAGAATCTGCTGGTGATTCCGGGCAACGTGTTCAGCCGGCGCGACACGCATTTCCGGCTCTCGTACGCCGCCTCGGACCGCACGATCGAGCGGGGAATCGAGATCCTGCGGCGGCTAGCGGAACAACGTAGCGCGTCGGCAGCGGATACCCCCCCTTCCCCCCCTTGCTAAGGGGGGACAAGGGGGGGTACCCGCGTCACAAAACTGGCATTACAACCGGGTGCACCCCACCCGATCCCTCTCCCCCGCCTGATCCCTGGGCGCGGGGGCGAGGGGACCGCAATGGCCGCGGAAGTCGTGAACGGGAAAGGGCGCAAGATGATGGCCGAGGCGGAAACTTGGGTACGGGCGGCAGAGCGTGAGATAGAGAGCGTGGCGGCGGCTCGAGACGCTCGTACGCTCGTACGCTCGTACGCTCGCACGCTCGCACGCTTGCATGTGCTTCAGGCGCTCTCCTTCTGAGGCTGTTCGACGACCGAGACGGGGAAGAGCGGGCGTTCGCCGCGCACCGTGGCCTCGGTGACCTCGTAGATCCCCTTCTTCGCGTGCTCGGGAAGTTCGTACATCGTCTCCATCATCAGGTTCTCGACGATGGAACGCAGGCCGCGCGCGCCGGTGTCTTTGTCGCGGGCGCGGCGCGCGATCTCCGTGAGAGCGCCGTGCGTGAAGCGGAGCTCGGCCCCCTCCATCTCGAAGAACTTCTGGTACTGCTTGACCAGCGCGTTCTTCGGATCGGTGAGGATCTGCACCAGGGCGTCGATCGTGAGCGGCTCCAGGGCGCAGACCACCGGGAGCCGGCCCACGAACTCGGGGATCATCCCGAAGTGCAGGATGTCGTCGCTGGTGACGTGCTCGAGCAGGTCACGCAGCTCGTAATCCTTCTCCTGCCGCGCCTGGCTGCCGAAGCCGATGGTGCGCCGCCCGAGCCGCTGGGCGATGATGTCCTCGAGCCCGACGAACGTGCCGCCGCAGATGAACAGGATGTTCGTCGTGTCCATCTGGATGTACTGCTGCTCGGGGTGCTTGCGTCCGCCTTGGGGGGGCACGTTGGCCACGGTCCCTTCCAGGATCTTGAGCAGCGCCTGCTGCACCCCCTCGCCGGACACGTCGCGGGTGATCGAGACATTGCCGGACGTCTTGCGGATCTTGTCGATCTCGTCGATGTAGACGATGCCGCGCTGGGCGGCCTCGAGGTCGAAGTCGGCCGCGT
>JBGPMX010000804.1:0-2566 GCA_041487215.1 Planctomycetia bacterium
CGAGCTCCGCGCCCGCGGGCGTGCTGCGCGCGGCCCACTCTGGAAAAACGTGCTGCGCCAGCGGGAGCGTGACGGCGCACGCCACCGTGCAGTACACCAGCCAGGTCGCACGGCCGCCGCCGCGCTGCCGGCATGCGACGGAACCGGCGAGCGCCGCCGCCCAGAGCGAGCACTCCCCCAAAACGTGGGCGCCGCTGCCGGCCCGAAAGCGGTACGACAGCGCACTGGCTGCCAGGCCCAGGGCGCAGGCGAGCACCAGGCCGCGATCGGGGAATCGCACCCAGCCGAGCGGCGACGCGTTGTCCCGCGGGGCGAGCAGCACGCCAAGGTAGGCGCCGAGCACGAGTGCCAGCGCCGGGGCCGCCGGGAGGATGTACGAGGGCAGCTTGCCGCGCGACAGGGAAAAGAACAGCAGGCACCAGCCGGCCCAGAGCACCATGAACCCGAGCTCACGCGCGCGTGGAGTCGGCGTGCCGTGCGGCACCCGGAACAGGAAGCGCAAGAGCCGGGGAACGAGCAGCGACCAGGGGAACCCGCCGATCGCGAGCACCGGAGCATAGAACCAGAAGGGCTTCGGATGAAACGCGCCCGCGAAGTAACGCTGGATGTTGTGCTTCCAGAAGAAGTGGTAAGCGAAGGCGGAATCGTGCGCCACCAGCGCCGCGTACCAGGGGGCCGACACCGACGCCGCCAGCGCCGCGTGCACCAGCCAACGCAGGGCCGTGATACGCGCCGCCCCGCGATGCAGCCAGCCGTAGGCGGCCAGCGGCGGAACCAGCAGCACGAGCGCCACCGGCCCCTTCGTGAGAACGCCCACGCCGCTCGCCAGCGACGCCACGATCCACCACGACCAACGAAACGGACCACACCGGATCGCCTCAAAGCCCGCGAAGAGCCCGATCGAAACGGCCGCGGTCAGCAGGCTGTCCAGGATTACCAGGCGGCCGCAGAGCACGAAGACGAGTGATAACGCCATGGCCACCGAGCCAAGAAACGCGGCGCGCACGCCCAGCAGCCGCGTACCGAAGACGTACGTCGCCAGCACAGTCAGAAGCGACGCGCAGGCCGGCACCAGGCGCGCCGCCCACTCCGTCGCTCCGAAGCCGCGAAAGCTCGCCGCCACCAGCCAGTAGAACAGCGGGGGCTTGTCGTAGTAGGGGCGGTGGTTGACGGTCGGGACCATCCAGTTGCCGCTCGCGAGCATCTCGCGAGCGATCTCGCCATAGCGTCCCTCGTCCGGCTCCAGGAATGGGTACGAGAGCCGCGGGAAGAGCAGGGCGGCCGACACCGCCGCCAGGAGCACCAGCCCCGTCCAGAACCCTGCTGTCTTGCGCTGCGCGATGGCCTCGTCGCCCGGGAACAGTGTGCGCGCCCACCAGAACCGTATGAGATCCGCGACTGCCGTGGGCAGGTCGGCCAGCGCGCGGCGCAGGCCGGTGCGAGCGAGAGCTTGCGGCGCTCGTCCGGCCAGGCGCACCGTTTCGACCGACATCCGCGCGTGGCGGGCCAGCGCCACCACTTCCGCGCTCGCGAACTCGCCGTCCGAGCGGGGCTCGATGCGCCCCAGGTGCTCGCGGCGCAGCGCCAGCAGCGAATGGCCCGGATCCCGCGCCCAGGCCCCCAGCAGCACGCGCGCGGCCGACCGGTAGCCGGCCCAGAGCACTCGGGAAAACACCGCGCGGCTGCCGCTGGCGACGCGTGCCGCCACGACGTCGTGCTGCGTGGCGAGCGCGATCACATAGCGCAGGTCCGACACGTCCCAGGGCACGCCGGCATCCGCCACGATCACAAGCTCCATGCGGGCCGCGCCTACCCCGGCGCGGAGCGCCGTACCGTAACCGCTGCCGGGTTGTGCCGCTGCGAAGCGAACGCATTCCGGCCAACCGCCCCGCGTCGCCCGATCGCTTGGCGGATGGGCGACGACAATGATCTCGTAATCGGCGGCGACGGCGGGTAGCACGGCCACGGCGTTCCGCACCGCTTCGGCAACGGCTTCCCCGTCGCCGCTCGACGGGATGACCAACGAAACGGAAGGCACGGCGGCCGGGGTGGGCGACGGGCAGGGCACGCGATGATTGTGACGAGCATCCATCGAGCGGTTCCGGGACCAGGCAGCGGATCGTTCAGGCGGCCGAGTTCGCCTGCTCGGCCGTTCCCAAGCAATTCTCTTCCCCGGCGGCGGCGATGCGCACCGGCCAGCGCGGAAGCCACGCGCAATCCTCGGCCAGGTTGATGAGCGCCCGGAACCAACCCCAGCTCCAGACCCCCCGCGCCAGCTCCCAGCCGAGCCACGCGGCGGCGATCACGTCGGTCAGGAAGTGCAGGCCGCCGTAGACTCGGCTGGCGGCGCAGGCCGCCGCGAAGGCCAGGAAAAGCACCCGGCCCTGCGGGTACAGGTAGAAAAGGCTGTACGAGAGCGCAAAGGCAACCGCGGTGTGGCCGGAGGGGAACCCGGGGTCGTCCCTGTTCGAGGCCGGCCATTCCGGTCCCTGGAAAACCGTGCGCCCCTGCGTGACGCGCGGCCGCTGCCTGCCGATCAGCAGCTTGGCGCCGGCGGCCGCCCCGC
>JBGPMX010000805.1:0-2563 GCA_041487215.1 Planctomycetia bacterium
AACTGATCCGGTTCCTGCTCCTGAGCACGCAGTACCGTCGGCCCATCGAATTCGGCGACGAGCACATCGCGGGCGTCGACCGGGGCCTGCAGGCGTTCTACCGCTTCTTCGAGCGCTTCCAGCGCATCACGGGCAAGAGCTTCTACGCGCTGGAAGCCCCCGAGCGCCTGCATGAGTTCTCGCTGGCCGGCGCCCCCCCGGAGTGGCTCGGTGAGTTCAAGACGCTGCACAGCCGTTTTATGGAGTCGATGGACGATGACTTCAACACCAGCGGAGCGGTGGCCGTGCTGTTCGACCTGCTCCGCACGCTGAACGGGCTCGCCGACCGAAAGGAGCTCGAGGGGAAGGGGGACGCCGCGGCACGCCAGGCGTTCGAGCGCGGGGCGGTACTGCTCCGCGAGCTGTCCGGCATTCTGGGCGTGTTCCGGCAGCCGGTCGAGAAGCCCGCCGCCGCGGACAACGAGCTGACCGCACGGCTGCTCGATGTACTGGTCGACCTGCGCAGGCAGGCACGCGCCGGCAAGGATTTCGCGCTGGCCGACGACATCCGGAAGCGCCTGAGCGAACTCGGCGTGGTGCTCGAAGATCGCCCGGGGGACACCGGGTGGCGCATCGAGCGCTAGCAGCCTGTTGCAGAAGTCGTAGCTGAACGCGCCCGAGTTCAGAAGAGTCTGAATTCTGGCGAAATCAGCTACATCGAGAGGATCTCTTTGCATGCCGGAACCGTGGTATCGCGCGGGACTGCGCTTCTCGTGCACGCGCTGCGGCGCGTGCTGCGCCGGGCCCCAGGAAGGCTACGTCTGGGTGAACGCCGAGGAACTGGACCAGATCGCCCAGCAGCTCGGCGTGCCGCGCGAGGAGCTCGAGCGGCGCTACGTGTGCAAGGTCGGCATCCGCCGCAGTCTGCGGCTGAAGCCCAACAACGATTGCGTCTTCTACGATGGGACCGAGAAGCGCTGCACGATCTACGGGGTGCGCCCGCGTCAGTGTCGCTCCTGGCCGTTCTGGGAGAGCAACGTGCGCACGGAGGAGAGCTGGCGCGATACGTGCGCCGTGTGCCCCGGGGCGGGCCACGGCAATTTCGTGCCTTACGACGAGATCGTTCGACAGGTTTCCACGATCCGCATTTGAGCGCCGGCGGGGTTGATCCCCGCCGGATCTTTTGGCGAGCGGCGGGGTTGATCCCCGCCCGAGCGAGGCGTGGCATGCGACAAGGAACGTCCGGTCCGCCGCCTGAATCCGGTCCGGTGCTCGGCATCGACCCGGGGCTCGACACAACCGGGTACGCCGTTCTCGAGCTCGGCGGTACCGTGCCCAGAGTTCATGAGGCGGGGATTATCCGCACCACTCCCGACGAATCGCTCGAGAGCCGCATCGAGCAGATCTACGACGGCGTGCGCGAAATCATCACCGGATTTCACCCGGCCGCCATGGCGGTCGAGCAGCTGCACAGCACGTACGCGCACCCGCAGACGGCGATCCTGATGGGGCACGCGCGCGGTGTGATCTGCCTGGCCGCGACGCAGGAGACGGTGCCGATCGCGAGCTACCGCCCGACGCGCGTGAAAAAACTGCTCACCGGCAGCGGCCGCGCGTCGAAGGCGCAGATGCAGCGCGCGGTCCAGCAGCTGCTGCGGCTGCGGGCCATCCCCGAACCCGCCGACGTGGCCGACGCCATTGCCGTGGCCCTTTGCCACCTGCACACGGTCCGCGCACTCGCCCATTTCTTCCCCAGCGGAAAGTGATTCGCATGATCAGCAAGATCGCCGGGATTCTGGTGGCGGTCCGAGACGAGGAGATCCGGGTCGAGATCAACCAGTTCGAGTACCAGGTGCTCATCCCAGAGTTCGTGCGGCGGCAGCTGCAGCAGAAGCTCGGCGAGCGGGTATCGCTCTTCACGATCGAGTACATCGAGGGGAACCCCATGCAGGGGCGCATGGTGCCGCGCCTGATCGGCTTCCTGACCGAGACGGAACGGGAGTTCTTCGACCTGTTCTGTTCGGTGGACGGCGTCGGGGTGCGCAAGGCGCTCAAGGCGATGGTGCGTGCGGTGCGGGACGTGGCGGTCGCCATCCAGGAGCAGGACACGGCCACGCTGGCCACGCTGCCGGGGGTCGGCGAGGCGACGGCGGAGCGGATCGTGGCCAAGTTGCGGCGGCGCGTGGCGAAGTTCGCGCTCATGGTGCAGCACGGGGTGCCCGCGGCGCTGGCGGATGCCGAGCCCAGCGCCATCCAGGATGCCATGGCCGCGCTCCAGAGCGTCGGGCACTCCGAGCACGAGGCGCGCGTGCTGCTCGACAAGGCCATGGCGTCGAGCAAGAAGTTCAAAACGGTCGCCGACCTCCTGGAAGAGATCTACCGCCTCGGCCCTCCGCGCGCACCATGAGCCCGGCGCCCCGCCCCCGCCGCGACCGCTCCGTTTTACCCGCTTCCCACGCGACCGCTCCCGTCTCCCCCCTCTCCCCACGCGGGTCCGGGGCCCTGAGGCCCCGGACCCGCGTGGGGGGGGGGGCAGGGGGGTGGGGTGGTGGCGAGCGGGGAGTCCTTCGGTCAACGGCGCGGC
>JBGPMX010000806.1:0-2555 GCA_041487215.1 Planctomycetia bacterium
CAGGATCTCGCTGCGCCCGTCGAGCACCAGCCGGGTGACGTGCTGGTGCTCCAGGCTAAACAGGTAATAGCCGTCGATGGTCTGGCGCGACTGGCCGTGGTCACTCGGCCCGCTGAGCGACCCGCCGATTGCCACGCGCGCGACCTTGCCCTGGTCCGACTTCTGGATCTCTCGGAACGAACAGCGCAGGCCGCCCGATTGAATGGGGGCGATGCCGGTGAGTTCCGACGCCGCCTCGGCGGTTACATCCCAGTGGTCGCCAGGCTGCACCGGGCCGCGCGGCAGGATGCCCGAGAGTGCGGGGGTGAACGTCTCGGCACGAATCAAGTCGAGCTCTGGGCCGGTCAGCGCACCGTCCGGGCTGAACGCCGTGATCTCGCCGTCCGAACGCCGGATCACAATACGGGCGACCGATGAGCGAAGATCTATGTGCTGCGGCGTTTCGGCAATCTTCTTGTCGAGCGTCGCGGATCTGTACAGGCGCACCGTGGCGCGTACGGTTTGCGGGTCGGGCGTTTCGAGCACCCGCTCGACGTAGCGGGTGGCCCCGAGTGCCGAAATGGCAGACGTGCCGGCTTCTTTTCCGAATTGTTCCAGGTTGGCGGGCAAGCGGCCGGACAGGTTGATGGATGTAGAAATTTCAAAGGTGGACCGGGCCTGAAACGCTTCTTCCATTCGGATAGGGGCATCGGAGCCCGGTTTTAGCCGGGCGGGGAGCAAGAAAAGGGCGCAAAGGGCAACGAGCCGGATTGCGGCACGGGTCACGGTATCTCCTTTGCTGCATTGCGGGCGATGCGAAGGCTCCGAACCGTATTTTACCGTCGAGCGTCTAAGAAATGTCGGGATGGTTCCGGTATGTCCCCGCTCGGTTGTGCGGCTTTTGCGTATACACAAAAGACGGGTGGAGCGACCAGGTAAGAAGTGTATCGTTCGCGTGGTCTGGCGGGAGACCGGGAGCTTCGGGCGTTCGGCTGGTTTTTTTGAGGGGTTCGGGAGTGCGCTCTCGTTAGGATGGGCCGACTCATGGTTGCCCAGGCAGAGCGGTTGGGGAAGGGACTGTCCATGGAGCGGTATCGCTATCCCAAGATGGAGGAGCTCAAGGAGCAGCAGGTCCGCTTTGCGCCCTTGGATCGCCGGCTCGAGCAGATGGATCGCGCCGAGTCGCTGCTGAGCGAGCTGGACACGGGGAAGGCATACCCGTACGAGTTTGTCTGCTACCGGATCACCGGGTTCCGGCCGCACGACGATCGGGAGCTGATGCTGGACGGCGCGGCGCTGATGCACGACCTGCGCATGCTCATCGAGGACGTGTCGGGGAGCACGTCGGTGGAGGCGACGGCGGTAGGGGAGCCGGTGCTTACGGTGGAGGATCTGAGCCGCAAGCTGCGGGTGAGCCTGAAGACGATCACCCGCTGGCGCGATCGCGGACTGGTGAGCCGGCGTTTCGTGGTAGGAGGCAGGACCCGCGTGGGCTTCCTGAAGTCGTCGGTGGACCGGTTCGTGGCGCGGCACGGCGACCGGGTGGAGCGTGGCAGTCGTTTCAGTCAGCTCAGCGATGAGGAGAAGGGGAGAATCGTGGAACGCGCGCGACGCATGGCTCAGGCGACGGGACGCAAGGCGGCGGACATCGTGCGCCGGGTGGCGCGCAAGTTCGGCCGGTCGCCGGAGACGATCCGTTACACTCTGAAGAATCACGACCGGGACAACCCGCACCGCCCGGTGTTCGGACGCACCTCCGCGCCGCTGAGCGACGCGGACAAGCGGGCGATCTACCAGTCGCACCGCCGCGGCGTATCGGCGGACGTGTTGGCGCGGCGGTTCGGCAAGACCAGGACCAGCGTGTACCGGGCGATCAACGAGCAGCGTGCCCGGCGGGTCCTCGAGCAGAAGCTCGAGTACATGCCGAGCCCGGAGTTCGAGCGGCCGGACGCCGACGCGTTGGTCCTCGGGCCGATGCCGGCCGCGCCGGCCAGCCGCACCTCGTCCCGCGTGCCCAAGGGGCTGCCGTCGTACCTGGCAAGCCTCTACGAGATCGCGCTACTCACCAAGGACCAGGAGGTTTACCTGTTCCGCAAGATGAACTATCTGAAGTACAAGGCGGCGCAGCTCCGCACCGACCTGGACCCGGCCACGGCACGCGCGTCGGTGCTGGACGAGATCGAGCGGCTGCAGGCCGAGGCGTTGGCGGTGAAGAACCAGATCATCCGCGCCAACCTCCGCCTGGTCGTGTCGATCGCCAAGAAGCACGTCGGCGCGTCGAACAACTTCTTCGAGCTGGTGAGCGACGGCAACATATCGCTGATCCGCGCGGTCGAGAAGTTCGACTACATGCGCGGCAACAAGTTCAGCACGTACGCGAGCTGGGCGATCATGAAGAACTTCGCGCGATCGATCCCCGAGGAGCACCACCAGCGTACCCGCTACGTCACCGGGCAGGAGGCGATGTTCGAGACGGCGCCGGACGTGCGGAGCGACGAGCGCGCCTACGAGAGCCAGGTCAAGCAGATGCGTTCCTCGCTCGCCAGGATCCTCGACAAGCTCGACGAGCGAGAACG
>JBGPMX010000807.1:0-2550 GCA_041487215.1 Planctomycetia bacterium
GCGGCTGCGGCGGCGCGCGAACGGTACCGGGCGGCCGCGCTGGACATCCTGGACACGCTCTGCTCGGACGAGTTCCTCGCGGCGTCGACGCCCGGCTGGGAAGGGGTGCTGCGGCACGCCGTGTATCATTTTCACAAAAGGCTGGGCGTGGACGAATCGGTTCTGTGGGGAGACCACTTCTTTGTCGAGGCACTCATGAAGGCGCTGGCGTGAGCGGCGCAGCACGGGGAGCGACGGCAGCTTTTTTGGCAAGGAGATGTGCACATGGCCCACCGCAAGACGATTGTCATCACCGGGGCTGCGGGGAATCTCGGGAGCAAGCTGCGCCGGCACCTCGAGGGAGGCTACACACTCCGGCTGCTGGACATCGACCCGCGCGGCGATGACGCGATCATCCGGGCCGACCTCAGTGCGTGGGACCCGGCATGGGCGAGCCAGTTCGAGGGCGCCGATGCGGTCGTGCACCTCGCCGCCGATCCCAAGGCGCACCAGGTCTGGCCGAAGCTGATCGGCTCGAACGTGGACGCGCTCATCTATGTGTTCGAGGCGGCGGCACGCGCGGGGGTGCCACGCCTGGTCTTCGCCAGCTCGAACCACGTCATGGGGGGCTACCAGGACACGGCGGAACCGCCGCGGATCACGCCCGACACGCCGCCGCGGCCTGGCACGCGCTACGTGGTCGAGGGGGAACAGCGTGACAGCACGCCGTACGGCGCGGCCAAGCTGTTCGGCGAGCGGCTTGGCAAGTGCTACGCGGATACGCACGGGCTCTCGGTGATCGCCCTCCGCATCGGCTGGGTGCGCCCCGGCGACAATCGCCCCACAGAAATCCCGTCCGAGCGCGGCCCCTGGTTCCGGATGATGTGGCTCTCGAACCGCGACTTCGGCCAGCTCATGGAGCGTGCCATCGAGGCACCGCACTCGATCCGCTTCGCCGTTGTCAACGGCATGTCGGCGAACACCGGCATGCGCTGGGATATCGAGCCGACCAGGCGGCTCGTCGGCTATCAGCCGCAAGATGATGTGACGCGGAGAGCATAAGGTTCATCCCGCTCTTGCGTGCACAAGCCGAGCGCTGCCGCGTGATCGTGTTAGCCGCGGAGCGCTGGCTGCCTCCCCCTGCATCACCCCTCACCCTGACCCTCTCCCCCCAAGCGGGGAGAGGGGACCTCGTTCTTCGAACGCCGAAACACAGAACAAGAAGCCTCACGAGCGGCCCCGAGAAGAGGCACCGCTCCTCCGGGTTGCACATTGTGTGTGCAGGCGTCACCCGGATGAGCGGAAACAACCAAGGATCACTCCCCGTTGCTGCCGCTTGCTGCCGGAGGCGATGGGGTGGATTGCTTGAGCAGGTAGGCAAGCAGGTTGTAGAAGTCGGCGTCCGAGATTTGATCGGCCAGATTGGCCGGCATCGGCGAGAGCCCGGACGTCTTACGTTCCGCGATGTCGGACTTCGGCACCCGCACTTCTTTCCCCAGGCTGTCGGCGAGCACGACGATCTCGCCTTCTTCGCGGAGCACGAGGCCGGAGAGGACCTGGCCGTTCGTGAGCGCGAGGATGCTCGAGCGAAACGCCTGGTCCACGTTGCGATTCGGATCGAATACGTCCTCGATGAGCCGTTCGGGCCCGCGAACGCCAATGCCGTCGAGCTGCGGGCCGACCTTGGCTCCGCGGCCGGCGAGCTGGTGGCAGGCGGCGCAGCTCTTCTCGAACACGCGGGCGCCGGCCTCGGGGTCGGTCCTGGCACGGGCGTAGCCGGCGCGCCGCTCGTCCATGAGCTTACGCAGGCGGTTGTCCTCGGGCAGCAGGTCGCGGGTCAGCTCGGCCAGCCGCTGCTTGAGATCCGGTAGGCGCGCCGCGGCCAGCCGGATCTGCACACCTGGGTCCTGGAGCACGCGGGCCGAGGCCCGGCCGGCGGCGATGGAGTCCAGCAGCGCCCGACCCCCCGCCGGGCTCATGGCCAGGCCGGACGCCACGCTTCTCTCCAGCCGCTCGGGGACCGAGCGCAGGCACTCGACGAGCTCGTCGCGTGCCGCCGGCCGATTCAGGCCGGCGAGCAGGTTCGCGGCGCGTTCGCGTAACGCCACGGGCTCGGCGGCATCGCGCAGTACGGCGGCCAGAAGGGGAACCGAGCCGTCGGCGTCCAGCGACACGAGCGCGGCGAGCGCCGCGGCGCGTTCCGGCTCGGGAGCCTCTTGCCGGCCGGCAAGCTCGCCCAGACGATCGCGCGCCGCCATGATCTTCAGCGAGCCGACCAGCTCGGTCCCGGCAATGCGCAGGTTCGTGTCGCGCGAGGCGAGCAGCTTCCCCACGAGTTCCTCGGCCCAGACGCGCGCGGGATCGCTCAGACGCGCGCCACGCTCCTGCGCCCCCTGCTCCATGGCTCGGACCAGTGCCAGCTGAACCCCAAGGTCGTCCGGCTGGTGCCTGCGCGCAAACGTCAGCAGCCTCTCGCTCAGGTCCTCGCCCGCGTACCGCGCCACGTGCCGCACGTAGCGCGGGGCCGCGCCGCTCGCCGCCGTGCCCCGTTCCAGGTATCCCAGCAGGAAC
>JBGPMX010000808.1:0-2547 GCA_041487215.1 Planctomycetia bacterium
CGACGGGCTCTCATCCTCGTGTTACGGGCCGGCCGAGGCGTTCCAAAACCTCGGCGCGCACACGTACCTGGCCCTCTTCCTGGCCGTGGCCACCATCGTCACGGTCTTCATCATCTCGGCGTGTTACAGCCACATCATCGAGGAGTTTCCCTCGGGCGGCGGCGGCTACCTGGTGGCCTCCAAGCTGCTCAGCCCGCAGCTCGGGGTGGTGTCGGGCTGCGCGCTCCTTGTGGACTACGTGCTGACGATCACGACCAGCACGGCGGCGGCCGGCAACGCGCTGTTCGGCCTGCTCGGCCCGGCCTACCAGCCGTGGAAGCTCGGCGCCGAGTTCGCCGTCATCGGCTTTCTGATTCTGTTGAACCTGCGCGGCGTGAAGGAATCGGTGATGATGCTGGTGCCGATCTTCCTGCTCTTTCTGGCGACGCACGCGCTCGTCATCTCCGGCGCGATCGCCGTCAACCTGACGGAGGCGGCGCGCGTGACCCAGGAGATCACCGAGCAGGCGCGCGCGGATCTGGCCGCGCCGGGCTTCGGCTTCTGGGGCATGTTGACCGTTTTCCTCTACGCGTACTCGCTCGGTGCCGGCACCTACACCGGCATCGAGGCGGTGTCGAACAGCATGCCGGTCATGCGCGAGCCGCGTGTCGAGACCGGCAAGCGGACCATGCGTTACATGGCGTTCTCGCTGGCGTTCACGGCCGGCGGCCTGGTGGTGGCGTACCTGCTCATGGGGATGCGGCCGAGCGGCGAGAAGACAATGAACCAGGTGCTCACCGAGAGCTTCGTGTCGGAGATCGGGCTGGATGGGCTGTGGACCGGGCACCCCTTCGTGCTGGTCACGATGATCTCGGAGGGCGCGCTCTTGGTCGTGGCGGCACAGGCCGGCTTCATCGACGGCCCGCGCGTGCTCGCCACCATGGCGCGCGACTCGTGGGTGCCGCACTGGTTCGGCAACCTCTCGGAGCGGCTGGCCGCGCACAATGGGGTGCTGCTCATGGGGGGCTCGGCGCTGGTCGCACTGGGGTTCACCCGCGGCGACGTTTCGACGCTCCTGGTCATGTACTCGATCAACGTCTTCGTGACCTTTTCGCTCTCGATGATCGGCATGTGCCGCCACTGGTGGCGCGTGCGCGGCGAGAACCCGCTGTGGCGGCGCCGCCTCACGCTGTTCGGCGCGGGCGCCACGCTCTGCGTGATGATCCTCTTGGTGACGGTGACGGAAAAGTTCCAGGTCGGCGGCTGGCGGACGCTGGCGGTGACCGGCCTTTGCGTCGGGCTTTGCTTGCTGATCCGTCGCTATTACGCGCGCGTGAACGCCAAGCTGCGCCGGCTGGACGAGGACCTGGGGCGATTGCCGGCGCCCGGGCCGCCGAACATGGCCGAACTGGACCCGAGCGAGCCGGCGGCCGTCATCCTGGTCGGCGGCTACAGCGGCCTGGGCATCCACACGCTGCTCAACGCCCTGCGGTTTGCGCCGGGCGGTTTCCGAAACGTGGTATTCATCTCGGTGGGCGTGGTCGATTCCGGGACGTTCAAGGGGGTGCGCGCGGTGGACGACCTGCGCAAGCACACCGAGGAGTCGCTGGGCCAGTACGTCGATCTGGCGCGGCGGCACGGCCTGGCGGCGACCTCGTTCATGGCGATCGGCACGGACGTGGTCGACGAGCTCGAGCACCTCTGCGTCGCGGTCAAGAAGCGGTTTCCGCGCGCGATCTTCTTCGCCGGCCAGCTGGTCTTCCAGAAGGACACCTGGTACCAGCGCCTGCTGCACAACGAGACGGCGTACTCGCTGCAGCGGCGGCTGCACTGGAACAACGTGCCGATGGTGATCCTGCCCACCCGCGTGCTGGCGTGAGCGCAGGCCGACTTCGACGCGGCGCGCGGGCGCCGGGTGGTCGCATTCCTGGAGGATTTGCGACCGGGTGGCACCTCAAGGACGCGCTACCCGGACTGCATCACTGCCGGGCACGGGGGTAGTGGCCTAATCTGGGTAGCACGCCCTGAGTCTTCGAAGGGCGTGAATTGGCGAGCCCTACTTGCACGCCCTTCGCAAAGCCTCAGGGAACGTGCCACACCCTGTCTTAGCCCACAGATTAGGCCACTACCGGGCTCGGCGTGAATTTGACAGCGCCGAGTGATCCACGTACGCTGTTGGCTTGTCCGGCACCGGGCAGGTAGCTCAGTTGGTAGAGCAACGGACTGAAAATCCGTGTGTCGGCGGTTCAACTCCGCCCCTGCCCACTTCCCGATCGTTCCGCCGGCGCCGTGCGTCGCGCGCGCATTGGCCGGCTCCGCCTTCACAGTTCCATGAGGATGCGCAGCCGGTCCTCTACCGCGTGCAGGGTCGTTCGCGAGACGCTGCCCCATCGCCTGGACAGTCGTTCTTTCGAGACAGAGCGGACGTCTTCACAGCGAATCCAGCTGCGCCGCTTCACGCCGCCTTCCGGCGGGTTGATGGGGACGTGCGAGCGAACGCCCTTTTCCTTGGTGCTCAGAGGCAGCACAATCACCAGATCGGCCGGGCTGGCATTGAACCGATTCGCG
>JBGPMX010000809.1:0-2544 GCA_041487215.1 Planctomycetia bacterium
GCCAAAGTGCTCATCTCGAGCGAGGGGGTGCCAGCGGTGCGGCTGCACACCCAGGGGCTGGACTTCTACGAGCCGCCGTACTTCCTGAAACGCGGCGACCCGAACCAGAAGCTGGAGGTCGCTACGCAGAGCTTCCTGCGCGTGCTGATGCGAGCGCCGGACCAGGAGAAGCATTGGCAGGTGCCGGCGCCGGCGGGCTGCCGCACGTCCTACCGTCGCCGCGCGCTGGCGCAATGGATCACGGACGCCGACCAGGGGGCCGGCGCGCTCTTGGCCCGCGTGATCGTGAACCGCCTCTGGCAGCACCACGTGGGACGCGGGATCGTTGCCACGCCCAGCGACTTCGGCCGGCAGGGCGAGCGGCCCACGCACCCCGAGCTGCTCGAGTGGCTGGCCACCGATCTGGTCCAGAACGGCTGGCACCTGAAGCCGATCCACAAGCGGATGATGACCAGCGCAGTATACATGCAGACGGCCGCGCGCGACGCGGCGCGCGATCAGCTGGACCGGGACAACACGCTGTTCTGGCACCGGCCGGCGGTGCGGCTCGAGGCCGAGGTGATCCGCGACGCGATGCTTGCCGTGAGCGGAACGCTGGACCCCGCGATGTTCGGTCCGGGCACGCTCGACCCCAAGCAACGTCGCCGCAGCATCTACTTCTTTGTGAAACGCAGCCAACTCGTACCCATGATGATCCTGTTCGACGCGCCCGACGCGCTGCAGGACATATCGCGCCGCTCGGTCACGACCACGGCGCCGCAGTCGCTCGTGCTCATGAACAATGCCGCCGTGCGGGATGGCGCGGTGAGCTTCGCGCGGCGCATCCAACCGGCCGGGGCCGCGGCCGACGCCGTCCGCTCCGCGTATACGATCGCGCTGGGCCGGCCGCCGAGCGACGCCGAGCTGGCCGAGTGCGTGGCGTTCATCGCAGAGCAGGCGGCGGCGTACCGCGCGGACGGCCGTTCGGACGCCGACGAGCTGGCGCTGGCCGACTTCTGCCTGATGCTCATGAGCCTGAACGAGTTCATCTACATGGATTGAGGTGCGCATGACGAGCTCGGGATCCCACTGGTTCGCCGCGCCGTCCCCGTTGGTCGCATCGCGCCGCGACTTCCTGCACCGCGCCGGGCAGGGGTTCGGGATGCTGGCTCTGGCGGGGTTGCTCCATCAGGAAGGGGCTCGGGAGGCCGCGGCGGCGGCGGAACCGCACCGGCTGCACCCGCTCGCGGCCCAGCCTCCGCACTTCCAGGCCAAGGCAAAGTCGGTCATCTGGCTGTTCATGAACGGCGGTCCGAGCCAGGTGGACACCTGGGATTACAAGCCCGAGCTCGCGGCGCGGGACGGCAAGGAACTCGAAGGCTTCGACAAGAACACGGGGTTCTTCACCAACGAGGTCGGGCCGCTCATGAAGTCGCCGTTCCGGTTCGAACGGCACGGCGAGTCGGGGGCCTGGGTGTCGGAGATCTTCCCGAACATGGCCCGGCACGTGGATGACATCGCGTTCATCCACTCGTGCTTCACCGAGACGAATAACCACTCGCCCGCGCTGTTCCAGATCAACACCGGTATGAGCCGCATGGGCTTCCCCTGCGTCGGCAGTTGGGTGACGTACGGCCTGGGTACCGAGAACCGCAACTTGCCCGCGTTCGTAGTCATGTACGACACGCTGGGACGCGGCCTGCCCAAGGGGCACGCGCAGAACTGGGGGGCGGGCTTCTTGCCCGGCGTGTACCAGGGGACCGCGCTCAACGCGCAGGGGCCGCCGATCGACAACCTGCTACGTGCGGCGAGCATGAACGAGGGCGCGCAGCGGCGCGAACTCGACCTGCTGGCTCGCCTCAACCAGCGGCACTACGAGCGGCACCCCGGCGAGGAGGATCTTTCGGCGCGCATCCAGAGCTTCGAGCTGGCGTATCGCATGCAGATGGCCGCGCCCGAGGCGCTGGACGTGGACCAGGAACCGGCGGCAATCCGGCAGCTCTACGGCCTCGACAACAAGGCCTGCGCCCACTTCGCGCGCCAGGCGCTGATCGCGCGGCGGCTGGTCGAGCGCGGCGTGCGGTTTGTCCAGATCTACAGCGGCGGCATGGAGAACGAGCGGAGCTGGGACGGGCACCGCGACATCGCCGGCAACCACCGCCAGTTCGGGGGCGAGACCGATATCCCGGTCGCCGCGCTGCTGACGGATCTCAAGCAGCGCGGCCTGCTCGACTCCACGCTGGTCATCTGGGGGGGCGAGTTCGGCCGCCTGCCGATCGTGCAGAAGACCAAGGACAACAACCTGCTGGGCCGCGACCACAACCCGCACGCCTTCACCACCTGGTTCGCCGGCGGCGGCGTGAAGGGGGGCGTGCACCACGGGGAGACCGATGAGATCGGGCACAAGGCCGTCGTGGACCGCGTCAGCGTGAACGATCTGCACGCCACGATCCTGCACTTGTTGGGCATCAATCACGAAAAACTGACCTACCGCTCCAATGGCCGCGATTTCCGCTTGACCGACGTGGCCGGAAGGATCGTAAAGGAAGTAGTGGCGTAACAAAC
>JBGPMX010000810.1:0-2539 GCA_041487215.1 Planctomycetia bacterium
AGAATCGCAGCGAGCGGCGCGAACCCTCTGGAGAGCCCAAACGATGACGAGCCCGGCCGAGCCCCAGGTCTATCTGAACGGCCAGTTCCTGCCGCTCGCGCGCGCGAGCATTTCGATCTTCGATGCCGGGATTACGCTGGGTGCCACGATCACCGACCTGACGCGGACATTCCGGCATCAGCCGTTCCGCCTCGACGATCACATCGAGCGATTCTACGCGTCGGCCAAGTACGCCCGGATCGCTCCGCCGGTCTCGCGCGACGAAACGCGGGCGATCGCCGAGGAGGTGGTTGCGCGCAACGCGGCGCTCCTGGCTGCTGACCAGGACCTGGCGCTGGTGCAATTCCTCACGCCCGGCGAGGTCGGTATGTACGCGGGCCGGCCCGGCCGTGCCGGCGACGCCGACCCGACGTACTGCATGCACACGTTTCCGCTACCGTTCGCACACTGGCGTGCGTATTTCTCGGAGGGGGCGCACGTCGTCACGCCGTCGGTGCGCCAGGTGCCGCCCCAGTGCTGGGACCCCAAGATGAAATGCCGCAGCCGCATTCATTGGTGGTTGGCGGATCATGAGGCGCGGCTGGCCGACCCCAAGGCGGTCGCGCTCTGCCTCGATCTGGACGGCAACGTCACGGAGACGAGTACGGCCAACTTCCTGATCGTCGCCGGCGGCGCGGTCAGCTCGCCGACGCCGCGCAACATTCTCTGGGGTGTGAGCCTCATGACCGTGCAGGAGCTGTGCGTCGAGCTCGACATCCCGTTCCATGTGCGCGACGTTCAGGTGCACGACGCGGTGAACGCGGATGAGGCGCTGCTCGCGAGCACGACGTACTGCCTGGCGCCGGTGACGCGGATCAACGGAATCGCGATCGGCGAGGGGCGACCGGGGCCGATCTTCCGCCGGCTGATCGATGCGTGGAGCGCCCGCGTGGGGCTGGACATCGTTGCCCAGATCACGCGCGCGAGCTAGTTCCCGTTCAGTTCGCGGAACTGCCGGATCAGATTTCGCGCGCCGCTGTCGATCAGGTCCACCTCGCTGGCCGTTTCGAAGAAGCGTACGCCGCGTTCGACCCAGGGGGCGGCCGCGCGCGCGTCGGGGACGTACATGCCGGCGACCTTGCCGTGCCGCTTGGCGGCCGCGAGCGCCGTTTCGACGGCGGCCACGACGTCGGGATGCCGGAACTCGCCGGGCTGCCCGTAGCTGATCGACAGGTCATACATCCCCAGAAACATGATGTCGACGTGCGGCTGGCTCAGGATAGCGTCGAGGTTCTCGACGCCGCGCCGCGTCTCCACGTGCGCCAGCACCACGGTCTCGCGGTTCCCGGTCTCGATCAGCTCACGCCCCGTGGTGCGCAGGTTGTAGTCGCAGTTCCCCATGCCGGGCGCGGCGGCGCGGATGCCGAGCGGCGGGAATTTCACGTAGCTGACCAGGCGGTCGATCTGCTCGCGCGACTCGGTCCACGGCAGCTGGATGCCGCTCACGCCGCACTCGAGCAGCTTGGCGACATGCGTGCGCGAGCACTCGGGCACCTTGGCGACGACCGGAAGGCCGTGGCACCGGCAGGAGAGCACGAAGCCGGCCAGATCCGCCTCGTTCATGAATCCGTGCTCGTACTCGACATACACGAAGTCCGCGCCGCTGTGCTTCCAGAGCGCGGCCAGCCACGGCGTGGTGGTGTGCTGCGTGGTCACGCCCACCAGCAGACGATCCTGTTGGAGCAGCGATTTGAGACTGTTCATGGCAGCTTCTCACTCGTGCAATGGATCGCGCCTAGCATGGCCGAGTGGTCGGCAAACCGCAAGTGGGCTGCGATCGCCGCGCGGAATTCTCTTGCAGGCACCACCCCGCTGGGTAGCATCGAGCGCCCAGTCGCCCTGTTGCGCCGTTGCCTGCCTCGGCTTTTCTGGCGACCTCTTTCCGTGAGTCTGGATTCTGCATGGCCTCCCAACGGACCGCAACTTCACTTGCGGCGGCTGCAGCGGTCGACGCACCCCCGACGCGCGTGCGCTACGGCGTGCTGTCGTTCATGTGTACGCTGGGCGTCGTGCTTTATCTGGACCGCATATGCTGGGGGGTCGCCAAGATCCCCATTCATCGTGACCTCCACATCTCGGACTGGCAACTGAGCTGGATCGACGCCGCGTTCATGATCCCGTACGGATTGTTCGAGATGCCCATCGGCCTCTGGGGTGATCGCCATGGCGCTCGTGGGGTGCTGACACGGATTGTGCTGTGCTGGTCGCTCTTCACGATGCTGACCGGCACGATTTCTTTCTTCTGGGGTTTCGTGCTCGTGCGATTTCTGTTTGGTGCGGGCGAGGCCGGCGCGCTGCCCAACGCGGCCCGCGTCATCACGCGATGGTTCTCGGCCGGATCGCGCGGCCCTGCCCAGGGCTTGATGATGGCCGCCACCCAACTTGGCGGGGCGCTCGCGCCGGCGCTGACAGGGTTCCTGATCGCTCGCTGGATCGGTTGGCGCTGGACCTTCGGGCTCTACGGGGTCATCGGCGTGGTCTGGGCCCTGTCGTTCTACTG
>JBGPMX010000811.1:0-2534 GCA_041487215.1 Planctomycetia bacterium
GCGCAGGTCCAGCCGGCCCGCCAGGCTGGGGTGCAGCTCGCTGAGGTGCGGCTGGCCTTCCTGGCGGCTGCCGAGAAACGTGATCCGCGCCTCGGGGTGCCGCAGCAGGATCCGGATCAGCTCGAGCGCCGCGTAGCCCGACGCGCCGAGAATCGCGACTCTTACCATGCGTGTGGTGAACCTGCCCGTAGGGGGTTGTAAGTGCGTCGAACGAGACCAGTCCGGGGTGCGCCGGAGCCACCCAACTCGGCAGCAACGAACAGTTCTGTTAGGTGCTTGAAATCGCCTATAATCTTGCGCCACGCCCCGTCCCGAGGGCAAGTCGTCCACGCGCAGGCCACACGGAAAAGATCAGAGCGATCGCCCACATCGCCAGCGCAAACGCTGAAACCAGCCGACCGGTCTCATAGGAGCGTGATCGGAACGCCAGCTCGAGCCGATACGCGCCGGCACGGGGGATCATCACCACTCGGCAGCCATTTTCGCTCACGCGCACATCGATCGGCTGTCCGTCGCGCGGCGTCAGCTTTCCGGTCCAGCCGGGATAACCCAGTTCGCTGAGTACCAGAGCGCCCGGCGCGTGCGCTTCGAACTCGAGCACTTCGGACTCGGGCTCGCTCTGCACCAGCCGCGCGGCTTCGCTCAACTTATTCAGCAGCATCGACAGCGGGTACCGGCTCGAGGGGAAGCGCGCTCGCGCTGGGCTGGTGGCTATCGCTATCAGCTGCTCGAACTCGAATGCATCGGCATCCGAACGAGCCAGCCAGCCGCGTGCGGTTCGGTCGGCTTGCACCCGGCGCAGCCGGAAGCGAGGGACAAAACGGGGGAGACCCCGCGCCAGCCCGGGACCGAACACGATCCTGCCGAGTGCCGAATCCAGAATCCGCTCGTCTTCCGGGCGAGCAGCCGCACCGGTCGGGTCCTCGTCGATCAGCACCCAGGCAAGGTCGCACTGGCCGAGGACCCGCTCGTTCCAATCCCGCTGAATCCCCGGCTCGCGCACGTCGTTAAGGAGATAGCGAAACGGGATGGGGATATCCACCGTGCGGTAGCTTTGCGCCGGCGCTGCACCGCTCAGCATCGCGAGGTTCTGGTGCTGGTCAAGCACCCTTTGCCCTGGCTCTTGCTGCAATCTCTTCAACACGGGGCTTTGTTCCACCAAGCTGCGCATCGGCATCCAGTCGATGGGGCGCAACCACGTCGCGGCGCCCAGATCCAGGGCGGCAAGCGATACCAGCAGGATCTTGGAGACACGGCGGCGGCGCTCGAGAAGATCGAGTGTGACCCAGAGAGCCGCCATCATCAGAGCAGGGGGCGCAAATTCCTGCAGCAGCAAATGCCCGCGCTCGTCGCGCAGCGTGAAGCGGCGCAGCGGAACCTGAAACGGGCCCATCTCGGCCGGCTCCCCCGGTCGGCTCTCCACGCGGTATCCCAGGTTGGCCAAGCCCGTGATCGCCCGCAGATCGGTCTGTGGGGCGCCCATCCCATGGTTCAGGTTCTCCCCGCTTGTCTCGCCCGGCCAGGGCCAGGCCAGCGACCACGTCGAGTTGAACAACGCTTCGGTCGGCCCTCGCCCCTTCACGGGATGGAGCAGTAGGAGCATCCCCGCAGCATGCAAGGCGCTAACCAATACGAACGCGGCCATCAAGGCGCGCAGCCAGATCCGAAGGCGATCCGTGGCACGCATCCCATCGAGCGCTCGGCCTGCCAACAGTCCCAGGAACAGCGCGGTCGCCACGGTCCAGCGCGCCGGAGCGCGGAAGGCGTCGAAACCGGGCAGCATAATCAGTAGGCGGAAGCCGGGCACATACGGTCCCATGCTCAGCACGAGCGTGACCGCCGTCACAAAGACCCAGAGCCGGACGCGCGGTTCGCGCCGCCAACGCCAGGCCGCAGCAACCGCCAGGCAAAGCGGCAGTAGCCCAACGTAAGAAAAGCACTCTTCGGGGGAGGTATGAAACGGATCCCAGGCCACGGGACGCCACAACGGATTGACGTGGAAGAGCGTGGGCAGCAGATAGCTGACCAGGTGCAGCGGCGTGTTCGCGAACCCCGAGAGGTATTCGAAGTCGCGTCCCTCGGGCAGCGCGATCCGAACTAGCTCGTAGCTCGGCAGGATCTGCACGGCCGCCAAGACGAACGCGGCGGCCACCGCCAGGCAGAGCCAGAGAAGCGAGCTGCGCGGCGGGGTGCTACGTGACCCGATCGAGCGACGCCGCCGTGCACGCGAAACGACCTGCAGGGCGGCAACGAGCCCGAGCAGCAAGACGACGACCTGCGTGTAGAAGGCGATCTGGAAGTGTCCGGCCAGCATCTGAACGGCGAGCACGCCGGCGAGCCCGAGTGCGGCGCCCACGCGCCGCCGCATGCCGTCCTGCGGGTTGATGTGGCTTAAGGACGGACCGTCCTCCTCGCGGCGCTGGCCTCTCGACTCGGGGCTCTTGACGCTGTTCTGGTCCTGGGACGCTGGGCCTTCGACGTTTTTCTGATACCCCCCCTTGTCCCCCCCTTGGCAAGGGGGGGGAGGGGGGGTA
>JBGPMX010000812.1:0-2532 GCA_041487215.1 Planctomycetia bacterium
GGCATGGATGCGCAGCGAAACTCTGGCATGGACGCGATGGCGTCATGCCGGCGCAGCCTGGCTACGGATCCCTTCTCGGTGCTTCGGTCCTTTCTTGGGCGGTTCCGTGCAAGTCGGCTGTCGCTTTCGGTCGCGGGCACTGTTTCTGCATTGGGTGTCAGCTCCTCCCCGCCCGCGCCGCTCGGCTGCCTTCATTCACGGCACGCACGATATGCGGCGTCTGATCGGGGCGGGCCGCACCAAACATCTATGAGAGCTCCGGCCGCCCGCCCGGTTGGTTCGCAACGAGAGGCAGGCGGCTGCCGGGGGCCGGTCCCATGAGGACTTGCTCTCGAAGAGCCAGACCACGGCCGCCAGAAATTCATGCGTGCCCTCCCTGCGGCAATTCAAAGCGTAAAGCTCACACCCCGTGAGGCGTGGCCCGTTAGACGATCGCTCGCGGGAGAGGCGGCCCACGCACCCGAAAAACTTCTTCGGACTCCGCTCGTATGATCCGGGCCACGGCCAGGTGGCCAATCAAGCGGGAGAGCTCGGGGCACGCGGGCGTATGAGAGCCGGTGAGGTTCACCGTGCTTCTTGTCGAGCCGATCGCGGCGGCGCTTCACGTCCTCGCACTCGCGGAGCATCCGGCAGAGCGCCGCGCAGAAGGCCCACTTGACGTGGGCGTTGCCGCTCCGCTCGACCCCTTGCTAGTCTTTCCCTGTTCGCTCGAGCACCGAGTGGCAGCGTAACAGGCCGCCACACGCCTCGCACGCTCGCTCCAAGGACGACGGGGGTGAAAACCCGCCGCTCGCCCCCGCCGCATGCTCCTGCTCACCGATCGAGCCGAACCGGCCCATGAGGGCGGTTGGCTCGCGACTGTCCAGAATCCGATCGCTCCAGGACCGCCCAGGACGCGATGCGACCGGCGTCAGCGACCCGCGGGCGGTCCACTCGGGGGTGGGCGATCGAGCGCGGATGGACCCCGTCGCCCGTCGGCTTGTCCGGCGCGTCAACCGAACGGGCTCGGCGGCGCGATCAGTTCCGAACCCGAGTGGTCGGCGGCTTCCGTGCCGCTCGCGGCCCGCAGCGCCCGTACCGCCCGCAGCGCCCGGGCCGTCGGGCGCCGCGTGCGTTTGCCCTTCGTGCCCGGCCGGGCCTGCGCCGGCGCGCTGGGCTTTTCCGGCACGGAGAGGTCGGGGCTCCCAAGCGGCGACGATTACAAGGGTAGGCGTCTCGAGAGCACGTGGCGAACTGTGCACTCCGAACTCCATAAGCCGCACTTTCCAAGCGGTGCCCGATCGTCTAGACTGGAAGCTCACGGACAGGTACCGCAGACTCGGCAGACCCGCCGGTACCGCAGACGACCCGCCTGATCCCCCCGCCCGGCTTGAAGGAACCCGCCCGATGAAAACACGGCTTTCGCTCCCCTTCGCGGTGCTCGCCGCTTCGCTCGCCAGCGCAGCCCTGCTGCCCGCCCAGGACAAGCCCCCGGTCGAACCGATCGCGGTGACCAAGGTGGACCTCGGCCGCCCGGTCAGCTTCAGCGACGATGTCGTGCCGATCCTCGAGGACAAGTGCCAGGCCTGCCACAGTGCGGCACTGACCGAAAGCAAGCTCATGCTCGAGGAATACGCGCAGATCCTCAAAGGGGGCAAACGGGGGCCGGCCATCGTTGCGGGCAAAGCGGACCAGAGCCTGCTGGTCAAAGCGGCCGGCCGGACCGCGGAGCCGTTCATGCCGCCGCCGGCCAAGAAGGATTACAAGCCACTCACTCCCGAGGAGCTGGCCATCCTCAAACTCTGGATCGACCAGGGCGCCAAGGACGACAGCGAAGGCGCCAAGAAGAAGCAGGAGATCCACTGGATCAGCCTGGCCTCGAGCGTCAATCCGATCCTCGCCCTGTCGATGAGCCCGAACGGGCAGCTGGTGGCGGCGGGTCGCGCCAACCGCGTTCAGGTGTACGACGTCGGCTCCGGCAGCGAGGTCGTGACGATCGGCGGCTTTCGGGACATCGTCCAGTCGGTCGCGTTCAGCCCGGACGGCACGCTGGTCGCTGCCGGCGAGTACCAGACGGTGCGGATCTGGCGAGCGCCCGATGACAAGGAGCTCGCCCAGTTCCGCGACCCGGCAGCCCAGAAGGGACTGCTCGCGCACGGGGACCAGGTGCCCGGAATGGCGCTGAGCCCCGACGGCAAGACCCTGGCCACCGCGAGCCTGGACGGCAAGATCATGCTCTGGGATGCCGCGACCACACAGCCGGTTCGCGCGATTGCCGGCAACACCGGCCAGCTCTTCGCGGTGGCGTGGAGTCCCGACGGCAAACGGCTGGCGAGCGGCGGCGGCGACAAGACCGTCCGGCTCTGGGACCGCGATTCCGGCCGCCTGCTGCACACCTTGGAAGGGCACCAGGGGACGGTGACCGGCGTCGCCTTCCTGCCCGACGGCCACGGACTCGTTTCCTCCAGTCTCGACCAGACGCTCAGGCTCTGGGAACTGCCGGGCGACCAGGTGGTGCGCGGCGTCGAGGGGCACCAGGACGTGGTGGCGGCC
>JBGPMX010000813.1:0-2521 GCA_041487215.1 Planctomycetia bacterium
AGACCGGCGTGGGTTTCTATCTTATCCTGCTGGGGGACGTGTTTCTGGTCAACGGGGTGTGTAAGCTGAGGGCGGTGCCGCCGCGGTTGCCCCCCAACGGTGGCCCGATCGCTTCGTCGAATAGCGTGTTCCATCAGCTCGGCAACGACCCGAGCGCAGCGGCCGCGGAGGCGACGGACCCGGAGCTGCAGAACTTGCTGGGCAAGCTCCAGAAGCTGGACGAGGGGGCGAGCCGGCTCAGTGGCAGCCAGATGGCGGCGTACCACCTGGAGCGTGCGGGCGTGCTGGAGAAACTCGCCGAGCGATCCAAGGCGGCCGAGGAGCGGGCGGAATGGCAGCGCCAGCTCGCCGACAGTCTGGTGGCCGCGCTCCAGTTCCAGGCCACGCCCGAGATCGTCTCCCGGCTCGAGCGGCTCTCCGCATCGGTCCAGAAGCAGAAGGGAGACTCGAATCTCGCCGCCTACATCGCTTTCCGCGAGCTCTCAGCCGACTACTCGCGGAAGATGCAGCAGCCGGCCAGTGACTTCGTGGCCATCCAGAAGGAGTGGCTCGAGAAGATCAAGAAGTACGTGGCGGACTACCCGCGCTCCGACGACGCGCCCGAGGCGCTCGCGCAGCTCGCCAGCGGCCTCGAGTTCACCGGCAACGAGGACCAGGCGCGTCCCTACTACCAGAAGCTCGTGTCTGACTTCCCCAAGAGCCCGCTCGCGGCCCGCGCCGCTGGCGCGCTGCGCCGCATGGACCTGGTCGGCAAGCCCTTCGTGCTCCGAGGCACCGACCTGCGGGGCGGCACCATCGACGCACAACGCTACAACGGCAAGGTCGTCCTGGTGGGCTACTGGGCCACGTGGTGTGAGCCGTGCAAGTCCGACATCGCCCGGCTCAAGCAGCTCTACGACAAATTCCATTCCACGGGGTTCGAGATCATCAGTATCAGCGTGGACCAGGAGAAGCAGGAGGCGGCGCGGTACGCGCAGGGGGCCGGCATGTCCTGGCCGGTGCTGTTCGAGACCGGCGGGCTGGATAGCCCACCCGCGGCGCAGTACGGCATCATCACCCTGCCGTCCTACTTCCTGATCGATGCGCAGGGAAAGGTCCTGAGCCGCACGGTCCAGGTTTCGCAGCTGGAGGACGACCTCAAGAAGCTGCTGAGCAAGGACAAGTAACGGCGCGTCCGGCCGAGAGTAGCCGTCACGCTCCGCGTGACGTGGCTGCATCACGCGGAGCGTGATGGCTCCACAAGGCACGGCGGGGTCGGGAGACCCGCGCCGAACAAAGCGGAGCGAGTCACGAGCGCCACCTGTCATCCTGAGCGCAGCGAGTCTTCGAGCGGAGCGAAGGATCTCGTGCCGGGTTCGATGCGTCAGGCAGGCTCCCGCTGCGCCGGGCTCCGCGCCGTCATATCTTGCCGCCGCGCAGCTCCGCCAGCGGATAGAACGTGTCACGCCAGCGCACGCCTCCCTGCCGCAGCGTGATGAAGGCCGAGCGCAGGATCGCGTAGGCGAACAGCACCGCCCCGACCGGATAGAACAGCGCGGCCGTGGCGGGGAAACCGCCCAGGATCGCGCAGCCAATCAGCGTTGCCAGCGTCATGGCGACCATGATCCCGAACGGCAGCCGGGCCGGCCCGGTCACCATGAGCACGAGCGGAACCAGCACGAAGACGAGCGGGGCGATCACCGCGACGGCGGTGAACGCGATGGAGTAGCGTGTGGCCGCGAACGCGTTCTTCTCGAGGCCGCGCACGATGCCGCGCACGCCCACCTGCCAGCGCACCGTCACCACGCTCACACCGATCATCACGTCCTCTTTGAGCCCCGCGCGCTTGATGAGTTTGCCCAGCATCACGTCGTCCGCCACCTCGAGACGCAGCCGCTCGTGGCCGCCGATCCGGTCGTATGCCTCGCGCCGAACCATGTTGAAGGCGCCGACCCCCACGTAGGCATTCCGGGCCCAGCGGAACCGCGCGAGCGGCAGCTTGGTCCCGAGCGTGAACAGAAACGCGAAGTAACTCATCACCACCGCGTACCAGAACCCGGCGGGGGGCGAGCCGGGCAGCAGCACCAGGTGGTCCAGTGCCCCGCGCCGCATGGCCGAGACCGCGCGGCGGAGCACCGAGGCCTCGAACAGCACATCGCCGTCCGTGAAGAGCAGGTACTCGCCGCATGCCAGCGCCGCGCCGCGCTGGCACGCATGGTTCTTGCCCAGCCAGCCGGGCGGGAGCTCGGTCAGGTGGATCACGCGGCAGCGCGCGTGCTCGGCCGCGACGCGGTCCATGATCGCGCCGGTACCGTCGCTCGATCGGTCGTCGACGGCGATTAATTCGTAGCGCGGGTAGTCGAGCGCGACGAGCCGCCGCAAGCACGCCTCGATCGCCGCGGCCTCGTCGCGCGCCGCCACGATGACCGACACGAACGGCGGCTCCGGGTCCGACGCCGGGAGCAGCGGCACCTGCACGATCGAACGCGGTCGGAGAATCCACCACCAGACCGGCCAGAGCTGCCAGAGCCAGGCCGCGAGC
>JBGPMX010000814.1:0-2520 GCA_041487215.1 Planctomycetia bacterium
CCGCGCTTCAACCCCGAGCATCGCGCGGTCCACCGCTCCCTTCTTGGCCGCATCTTTTTCTTCCATCGCTTCGCCGTACACCTGGGGGCGGAGCGACGCGTAGAGCTCAGGCACGACCACCGGCCGCGGCACGTAAAGCGGCTCGTACATGTCCATCACGAACGAGATCGGCCGGCCGGAGACCAGACCAAGCCGCACGTTGCTCCAGTCGTCGTCCGTCGTGTTCTCGACGATCGCCCACCCCTGCAGGAACGGTTTCGCGTCGTCGCCCAGCACCAGCCGGTAGCTCGTCTTCCAGATCGGCGTCTCCATGATGTAGGCGACGCTCACCTTGCGCTTGCCCTCGCCGTCGAACCGGATGGCGACCGTCTTCTTCTGCGTGTCATGCCCGGTGGCGAGTACCGCCAGAGCCTGACGCAGCTCGGTGTTGATCTCGTCGCTCAAAAGCTTCACGCCCTGCACCTGGCTCATCGGGAACGAGCGGAGTCCCTCGTCGGTCAGCACGTTGAGCACCTCGATCTCGACCACTTCGTCCTTGACCGCCTCCTTCTTCTTTTCGACGCCGAGGATGATGCCGGTGATTGGATTGGGCGTGTTGATCTCGATGCGCTCGCCGCGGATCTGGTTGAGCAACTCGCCCTGCGTGGGGTTCTTGGTGAGATCGATGCCGAAGCTCTTGAGTGTTTTGGTGAGCGGGTCGCGCGAGCCGTAGGTGACGGTGGAGACGGTGCCGCCGTCGAAGTCCTGGACGACCATGCTCTTCAAGAGGTCGTTGATGTTATCGACCTTGAAGCGCAGGTCGACCTCCGCCTGTCCCGAGACCTGGCCGGCGCGCTCGAAGTAGCCGACGCCGCTCGAATAGAGCATGACCTCGGAGAGCGGCAGCGACTGCTGCGGCCTCGCTGGAGCGCCCGCCGGGTCGTTCGCGTCCTGGGCCTGGGTGAGAAGGCCGAAGCCGCCGAGCAGCAACAAGCCGGCGAGAAGCGCAGGCGAGCGGTTCATGATCGAGACTCCTTGATTCGGGGTGCGGTGCCCGCCGGACGGCGCCGCGAGGGGTTCTTCGGCGTGTGCATTAGACGCCGGAGAACGGCATTGGGTTCCCGCGGGCGAAGACCATTGCTGCAAGTGTAGCACGGGGCGGTGCGTGCCGGCAGGCAAGAGCGAGCTCAGCCGGGCGTCGCAGACGATGCCCCCCCCCGGGGCGACGCTCCCCTCGCCCCACGTTCGCTCCGCCCACCCCCGACCCCTCTTCCCACGCGCTGCTGCCCTCAGGGATCACGGCAGCGAGCGTGGGGAGAGTTATCGGCGATGAAGAAGAGGGCGGAGTGGGTGTGGGACTTGTGCGGTCAGGCGTTGCGGCAGGAGATCCATTGGATGGATGCGCATCAGCAGATCTTGACGCGCTGGCTGGGACGAGTGGGGGCGAAGGGGAGGCCGTATGACGTTCGGCGACTGGTCCCGGGAGCGGCGCGCTACGCCGTGAGGCGGGGGCGGGTGAAGAGGGCAAGCCCGTGATGGTCGGGAGCAGATTGCAGGGGGTGCTCATTGCCGCCCCCCTGCACCCCCTGGCTAGCCCCTCTCTGTACCCACCGCTCTCAGTAGCGCACGACGGTGGCGGAGGCCGCGGTGTCGGCTGGGGCCAGCTTCGGCACCACGTCGCGGATCACGGCAGCGGCGCGCTCGGCCAGCGACCGGCTCACGTCCAGGTGCGTACAGGCGCGGAGCGTCTGCGGGCCGCCCACGCCCAGCAGCACCCCGTGCGGCTTGATCCGTGCGGCGACATCGGCCGCCGTGCCCAACTCGGGGTCAACCTGGAACCAGATGATGTTGGTCTCGACATCGGCCGGATCGAGGCGGAGGCCGTCGCTGTCGCGGATTGCCTGCGCGATGATCTGGGCGTTGGCGTGGTCTTCGGTAAGCCGCTCGGTGTTGTGCTCGAGAGCGTAGAGCGCGCCGGCCGCCGCCATGCCCCCTTGCCGCATGCCGCCGCCGAAGACCTTGCGGACCCGCCGCGCCCGCGCGATGAGCTCCGCCGGGCCGGCGAGCGCCGAGCCGATCGGTGCCCCGAGCCCCTTCGAGAAGCAGATCGACACCGTGTCGAAGTGCCGTGCGTACTCGGCGGCCGGCACGCCGGAGGCGGCCGATGCGTTCATGATCCGCGCGCCGTCCAGGTGCGCGGCCAGCGCGTTCGAGCGCGCCCACGCGCAGATCCGCGCGATGTTCTCGAGCGGATAGACCCGGCCGCCGCCGCGGTTGTGAGTGTTCTCCAGGCAGACCAGCCGCGTACGCACGTAGTGCTCGTTCGGGGGTCGGACCATCCCCTCAAAATCCTGGACGTCCAGGATGCCGTGCCGGCCGGCGATCGGGCGGCACATGACGTGGCTGAGCACGGCTGGCCCCCCTGCCTCGTAGTTATAAATGTGGCAGCCGGCTTCGCAGAGCACCTCGTCGCCCGGCTGGGTGTGCACCTTGACCGCGATCTGGTTCGACATCGTCCCCGAGGGGACGTAGAGCGCCGCC
>JBGPMX010000815.1:0-2513 GCA_041487215.1 Planctomycetia bacterium
AGCGAATCGCCCCGCGCGTCGCGCGGTTGCGCCGCCTGCTGGGCCGGGAGAGCCGCGCTCGTCGGTTGTTCGGCGACAACGCGGCGCCTGGATGACGCCGCGAGCAGCCCACCCAGAACGAGCGCCCAAGCGAGCGTGTTGCGGCGGGTGAGGTTGCGGCGGGAGCGTGTCATGCCAGGTGCCCAAGCCAGACGCGGATGTCGTTTTCGTACTCGCTCGCCAGTCCCCCCTTCACGAGCTGCCGGTGGAAACCGGCGGCACCGGCGCGGTCCAGGTCAGCGGCCTCGGCGCTTGGGAAGCGGCGGCAAGGATCCGGGGCGACCATGCCCTGGCAGAGATTGAGCAGCAGCTCGTCACGGACGACATCCCGCGGCAGCAGATCGAACAAGCGTTCTCCCAGCTGCCGTTTCGCGTCGACGAGCTCGGCGTGATTATTCAAACCGAGGAACGGCGGCTGGCCCGCCAGCATCTCGACCACCACGTAGCCCATGCTGGCGAGGTCCGACTGCGGCGAACTGCCGGCTCCGCCGAGCACCTCGGGAGCCGCGTAGGCCGGCGAGCACATGCGGCGGCGGGTGGGCCGCGCCCGGTCGACGGCTGATCCGATGTCGATCAGCTTCGCATGGCCGGTCCGCTTCAGCATGATGTTGGCCGGCTTGATGTCCCCGTGCACGATCCCTTCGCGATGCAGCGAGGCGAGTGCGGCCAGGCATTCGCGCAGCACCTGGATGGCAATGCCCGGCTTGAGGCGCGGCTGCATCGGGCCGGCCGTCACGACCACGTCATTGAGATAATCCCACTGGTCGCGGCGGATCCGCTGCCGTGCGCGTTCGAGCATTGGGCCGGTCAAGAGCTCGCGCAGGTCGTAGCCGTCGATCCACTCCATCTCCATGATCCGGATGCGATCATGGGCGATGAAGTTGTGCACATCGAGCAGGTTGTCGTGCTGGATCTGGGCAACACGCGCGGCCACGTGCGCGATACGCTCCATGTCCTCGTCGTATTCGTTTGCCGCCGGATAGTGCTGCGGCGAGAAGATCTTGAGCGCGACCGGTAGGGTGAAGCCGTCGATGCCATGTCGCTCGCTGAGGTAGACAACCCCCTGGCCGCCGCGCCCGAGCAGCCGGAGCATGCGGTGCTGGGCGGTCCAGCTCAGACGCTCATCGCTGATGATCGCCTGGTAGCTGGCCACGAGCGCGCTACCGCCGCCGCCGCACACGGACGTGAGGCCGAGCGAGCGTGTTGCCTCGGGGAGCGTGGTTGTCATGCGACCACTCCTCTGCTGCTGAACCGGAGCGCCGGTCCCGGATACGTATTCTAGGGTTTGAGCCGCGGGAAACAAAGATGAGGGGTGCGCAGGAGTGCTGGGCAGCAGGCGCGTCGGATTCGGAACATTCGACACCGCTTCGCGATGTGGTTCCTCAAGCCGTTTCGGTAGAGGCCCGATTCTACATAGGACCCGCGTGAGCCGCGTGCGGCGGCCGCGCGGTTTCTCCAGGCGCGCCGCACGGTCGCGGACCCCGGAAAACGGGTAGTCGGTCAGTTTGGCTGGATATCCCTCTGTCCCCCCCTTATGTGTACTCGGGTTTCTTCGAAACCCGCTCGGGGTTTCGGAGAGACCTAACTACCCGCCGCAAGTGGGCAGACAAAGGCGGGGTCAGATTCCAAACCGACCCACTACCGGAAAACGCTCGTTTTGACGGCTCGAGGGCACCCGGCATGGAGCGCCGGCGATCTACGTGGCTGGTCGTGGCCGCTGCCACCCTGTCGCTGGTGACGGCCAGCGGCGCCGGAGCCCCGTCTCCCGTGCGGCAAGCACCGGGCGATCGGCCCATGCCCCCGGCCCGGCTCGCGGGCCGGCCCGTCACGACCACTCCTGCCGCGCCGCTACTGCTCTCAACCCCTGTGGTAGGGATCGACCCCGTGCAGGCCCGGCCCGGCCCGGCGGCCGGCGAACCGGCGCGGCGCGGCGCGGCGGACGACGCGGGACCGATCACGCTTCACCTCGACGACGTCGAAGTCCGCAAAGCGCTCGAGCTCGTCAGCCGGGGCAGCTCCCTGAACATCCTGGTCTCGCCCCGCGTGACCGGCCGCGTCACCGCGAACCTCCAGGGACTGACGCTCGACCAGGCGCTCGATGCCATTCTGCGGGTCTCGAACCTCGTCGCATACAAGGAGAACGGCCTGCTCTACGTGTGTGCGCCCGGCGAGATCGCGCAGCTGCACGAGAACGGCCGCAGCCTGTCGACTCGCGTCTATCACCTGAAGTACGTTCGCGGCGCCGACATCGAAAGCATGATCACGCCCTTCCTGAGCCCCGAGATGGGCAAGATCGCCGTCACGCCGATGAGCGAAGTGGGCATCGCCACAGACACCGGGAAGGCGGGCGGCGATTCGCTCGCCGGCATCGACGTGGTGCTCGTGCAGGACTACGAGGCCGTGCTCCAGACCGTGGACCAGATCGTCGCGCAGCTCGACCGGCAGCCGGTCCAGGTGCTGATCGAGGCGGTCAT
>JBGPMX010000816.1:0-2505 GCA_041487215.1 Planctomycetia bacterium
ACCGGCTCTATTGCGGCGTCGCGAACCATCGCGCGCTCGGGATGCAGGCGACCCTCGTCGTGCGGCGGCGCTAGGCAGGAGGGTCTGGCGTGACGGTGCTCGTTGCACGGGTGCGATGGGCGTCGCGATGCAAGGAAGCAGGGAGCCTCGCTAGACGCTATGGCGGCTGAGTAGCCGCGGGCGAGGTAAGGCCGGATCCTCTCGGTTGCAGATCGGGGGTTTGTCTGGCCGGAGACTGGCTCCGGCTGACCCCATGCAACGAAGGGAGGGTCCGGCCGTGACCGCAACGATGACATGGGTGGGGCTTGATGTCCACGCTCGTTCGACCCATGCAGCCGCGATCGATCGTGAGAGCGGTGAGCTGACGCGGGCGCGCTTCGGCGTCGGCGTCGAGGAGGTGGTGGGGTGGCTGCAGAGGTTGCCGCAGCCGATCCATGGTTGCTACGAGGCGGGGCCGACCGGGTACGCGCTGTATCGCGCGACCGAAGCGGCTGGTCTTCGCGTCGACGTCGTTGCTCCGTCGAAGACGCCGCGTGCGGCGGCCGATCGGGTCAAGACCGACCGCAAGGATGCGGAGCTCTTGGTTCGGCTGCTGCTCGCAGGCTCGCTGTCCGCGGTCGCGGTCCCATCGGCGAGTTGCGAGGCGGCGCGTGACCTCGCGCGTGCGCGTGAGCAGGTGCGCGCCGATCTCGCGCGTCTGCGTCACCGTGTCTCGAAGCTGCTGCTCCGCTACGGGCGCGTCTACGACGGCGGCAGCACCTGGACGCAGGCGCATCGGCAGTGGCTTGCCGGGCAACGGTTCGAGCATGTCCCAAGCGAGCTCGCCTACCTCGACATGCTGGCGGCGCTCGACGGGCTGCTCGCCCGCCGCGCAGCGCTCGACGAGCGACTCTCGCTGCTCGCGGCCGAGCCGGACCACTGGCCGACCGTCGCGCGGCTGCGCTGCTTCCGCGGCATCGAGACGCTCTCGGCGCTCGTCTTGCATCTCGAGGTCGGCGACTTCGCCCGCTTCCAACGCCCCGGCCAGCTGGCCGCCTGGCTCGGGCTCGTCCCCTCGCTGCACCAATCGGGCGAGAGCGAGACGCGCGGCTCGATCACCAAGACCGGCTCCGGCTTCGCACGCCGGCTCCTCGTCGAGGCTGCCTGGCACTACCTGCGCGAGCCGCGCATCGGCGTCACGCTCCACAACCGTCAGGCCGGTCAGCCCGACCACGTCCTCCAGATCGCTTGGCGGGCGCAGCACCGCCTCTACCGACTCCACCAGCGCCTGCGCAGACGCGGCAAGCCCGGCAACGTCGCCGTCGTCGCCGCCGCACGCGAGCTGGCCTGCTTTCTCTGGGCGGCAGCCGTGGCCGACTGAGCCCCAGCCACAACCGCCGCGGTGAGGAAGGCGCCGGGGCCGAAGCTGCCGGCACGCGCGGACCTACTATGGGCAGCCCCCTCAAGGCGACGCCCGTTCCTAGACAGGCGCAGGCCGGCGACGCAGAAGCGCCCTGGGGTAGCCAACCCCCGAATATCAGACTGGCGAAGCCGTCGAGCGCCCCGGCGTCTTCCTCACCGCTAACAACGCAACCCGTCAAAGACTGGACGATGCCGCCTGCCACTTGACAGACGGCACCTCCATATCAGTAGGAGGGACTGGCGAAATGAACCGTCATCGCCTCAACATTCGCGTCCAACGCCAAATCGCAGCGTCGCGTGACGCTGGCCTACGGCGAAGATGAGCGGCACACAGGCCGAGCTACTGCGCAGCAGAAATCCGCCCGAGTAGCCACCCCAAGTTTCGACGGTTGAAGGACACGGCGCGAACCGGAGGACTGTCCCTGGTGAGCTTGCGTTGCCCCAGATGATGCGGGCGCGATCGCGCCATGGCTTCGGCACTCTGACCGTTACGACGGCGGCTTGTGCGCGGATCGCCAACCCGGCCTTCGACCAGTGCCGGAAGGGTGCGGAGCTTGGGTCTATGGCGGTCTTTTGGGGAAGGGAGAGGGGTGGCGCGGAGACGAGCCCAAGTACGACGCGGTAGTCCTGGCCGATCTCGTTGCCGGTCTTGAAATGCAAGGCGGCCTGGTCACATCGAACGGTGACGGGGGGCGGATCGACGCTTCCGTTCGAGTCGGTAGGAGAAGCACGCACAGCCATGACGCCCAGAGCAAGCAGCAGAAACACTCCTCCCAATGAGAGAAGCACTCGCTTGACCATGATCTAAATCTACGTTGGTGGGCGAGAAGTTGCTAAGCCGCTCGCGCGCGACTGACTGCCAACGCGAGGCGTGCCAACATCGTCAGATCGGCGTGAAGCCGGACGCGCTCGATGCCGCGAACCCGTAGGAACGCGAGTCCGTAGTTGTGCTTCAACCGTCCGAACTCCCGTTCCACAGCGGAGCGGCGGCGGTAGAGGCTGCGCCATTCGTCGGTTCCGCGCGGGATGCGGAGGTCGCGCTAGGGCTCGACGACGGCCCGCGCGCGGAGACGGGCGTCGCGCGGCCGCGGCGCCAGCGGCTCG